>DQYM01000031.1 GCA_011040545.1 Candidatus Bathyarchaeota archaeon
CGTTTAAGCTCCCAGATGGCCTATCCTACGAGGAAGGGACGCTAATAGAGCCACTTGCCTGCTGCCTTAGGGCCGTTAGGAGGGCAGGGGTTGGCCTTGGCGATAGGGTAGCCATCGTTGGCGCAGGCCCATCTGGCCTCATGATCTCCTTCCTCTCAAGGCTCTCTGGTGCCACGCTGGTGGCCATATCGGACCTAGTCCCGTACAGGCTTAGGGCAGCAAGGGAGCTTGGAGTGGATCTAGCTATTAATGCTGTTGAGGAGAGCCTAGGTGAGGCCGTTAGGGCTGAGACGGATGGGCTGGGGGCTGATATCGTCTTCATAACAGCCCCCTCGCTGAAGGCGATAGAGGCAGGTGCTGAAGCCCTGAGGCGTGGTGGGAAGCTGATGATCTTTGCTCCAACATCGCCAGAGGTTAAGTGGCCTATAAGGCCAAACGAGGTGTTCTTCAATGAGATTACCATAATGGCATCGTACTCAACTACCCACGTTGAAACGAGGGATGCCCTTGAGATCCTAATGGCCCATAGGGAGGTGCTTGGGAAGCTGATAACACATAGGTTCAAGCTCAGCCAGATATCCGATGCCTTTAGGCTGGCCAAGGAGAGCAAGGAATGCCTTAAGGTCGTGGTCCTGGGGGCCACCTAGGCCTGCCCTCTTCATGCCCCTCGGTGGCCTTGGCCTGCCTCAGGCTGGGGCCTGTAATGCTTAAGCTAGCTTGGGCCCAGCCAGCTAATGAGGCGGTGGGAATTGGCTGGAGCAGGGAAGATGCTCGTGGCCATCCTCTATGGCCCTGGCCAGCTAAGGCTTGAGGAGCGCCCAATACCAGAGCCTGGCCCTGGGGAACTCGTGGCCCGTGTGAGGGCAGCTACGACCTGTGGGACAGATGTTAAGATGTTCACTAGGCCCTACGTGAGCAGCGTGGTAAAGCTACCAAGCCCATTTGGCCATGAGTGGGCTGGGGAGGTCGTGGAGGTTGGCCCTGGCGTTGAGGGCTGGGAGCCTGGCGATAGGATTAGGGCTGGGAACTCTGCCCCATGCTTAACATGCCGTTTCTGTAGGCGTGGCCAGGAGAACCTATGCGAGAATAGGCTATGGCTCTGGGGTGCCTTTGCGGAGTACATCAAGGTGCCTGCCCACATGCTGAAGGTAAATGCCCAGAAGGTGCCAGAGGGCCTCCCCTTTGAGGAGGCAGCTGTAGCAGAGCCACTTGCCTGCGTGCTGCATGGCGCTAAGGTTGCTGGCATAAGGCCAGGTGATGTAGTAACCATAATCGGCTCTGGCCCAATAGGCATACTACACGCTCAGGTGGCTAAGCACATGGGCGCTGTTAAGGTCATCATAGGGGACATGATAGATGAGAGGCTTAAGGTAGCCCGCTCCGTTGGAGCAGATGTAATAGTTAATGTAAGGGAGGAAAGCCTAAGCGAGGTCGTTAAGGCTGAAACAGATGGCTTAGGCTCTGATGTAGTTATTGAAGCCGTTGGCCTACCTGCTACATGGGAGCAAGCCCTTGAGCTGGTGAGGAGGGGAGGGACGGTGCTTGAGTTCGGTGGCTGCCCGCCAGGCACGAGCATAAGGGTAAGCACGGAGAAGCTTCACTACGGTGAGCTGAAGATCCTAGGGGCCTTCCACGCAACGCCAAGGGATTTTGAGGTAGCACTATCCATGATAGCATCTGGCTTAATCCGTGTTAGGCCCTTGATAACGAGCCGTAGGCCACTTAAGGAGCTGCCAAGCGTCCTGGAGAGCCTTATAAAGGAGAAGAAGGACTTAAAGGTGGCGATACTGCCTTGAGCTCTCCCTGCCTGGGTGTCAGGGGGCTTGAGCCAACGGAGGAGGAGCTAGAGGAGCTCCTAAGGCCCCTGCTGAAGAAGAAGGGGCTAATTAGGAAGAAGCCCGTGGAGGAGCCAGTATTTAAGGGCCTATTGTACATGCCCTACGATATAGTTGAGTTCAAATACAGGCTGGCTAGTGGGGAGGAGGGCACTGGCAAGACGGCCATCAACCTAGTGCTGGCAAGCTCAACAGACGATCCTAGGGAGCTCACGCTCTGCCTAAGGCCAGATTACGTAGGGGAGGCCACGAGGGCCTCTGAGCTAAGCGAGGGCATTAGGGCCATTAGGCCAAGGGTAAGGGGCCTAGATGTGCTTAGGAAGCTCGCTGAGGTAAGGGCTGAGGTTGAGGGCTTTAGGTCAAAGGCTGGGGCTGCCCTTGCCGATGCTAGGAGGAAGATGACGCTGCCACAGTACAGGATCCTCTCGCTCTTCATCCCAGTGCCCTCCATACAGGCCATGATGGCTGAGAGGGCCTACTCAGATCTCTACGCCCGTGTTGAGGGCTTCGTTAGAGAGTTCAACGTGAGGCTCGGCCTAGATGAGGGAGCTGAGCTTGAGGCCCTTGATCCCTGTGGGCAGGATGGCCCTATTTACTTCCCCTCGTTCTTGATTGGCCTCTCTGGCCCAGATGGTGATAGGCTTATCGTGCTAGATCTATCTGGCCAAGGGCCTAATTTAGATGTAGAAGCCACCTACCTATGCCTTAAGAGGCCAGAGCTAAGGGATGAGCTAGTAAAGGCCCTAGTAGGCCAAGTGCAGCAGGCAAAAGCTACTTAGCTACGTGCTACTTTCGCTCAGGCCCCCTACCTTGCTACAAGCTGGCCTCAAAGCCTTATATTGGCCCCAAGCAGGTTATGGAATGGGATGAAGAGGCCCCTGGACTTCGCCCACATAGCCGATATCCACCTAGGGTATATGCAGTATGGCCTTGAGGCTAGGCTCCAGGACTTCAATAATGCCTTTAGGGAGGTAGTTGATAAGCTAATTGAGATAAAGCCAGATTTCGTCCTCATCTGCGGGGACCTATTCCACCATCCTAGACCATCAAATATGACCCTTGAGTTCGCCATAGAGCAGCTCTGCCGACTTAAGTCAGCGGGCATCCCCGTGCTGGCCGTAGATGGCTCACACGACTCAGCTCCAAACTCCGTTACTGGCACGATCCTGAGGCCCCTGGATAGGGCTGGCCTCCTAATCCACCTGCCAAGCCGACCTGGCTCATGCTATGAGGGCGATGCCTACTACATCTATGGGGTTGGCTACCTAAGGGGTCGCTCTAAGGAGGCCGTGCTAAGCGATTACGTGCGTGAGCTCCCACCTAGGCCAGATC
>DQYM01000010.1 GCA_011040545.1 Candidatus Bathyarchaeota archaeon
CCCCAGCACTACACGCTCTGAAATCACGCTTGTTATCCTAACCGTGAGGACAGCACCTATCAGGCCCTCTGAGCCCCTTAGGAGCACTACTGGGCCATGCTTCATTGGGTAAGCCACTAGGTAGCCCTCCCTTCTCGGGTGCCTGCAGGCTACTACGACCTCAACACGCTTCCCAACCCACCTAGCCTTCAGGGCCTTATTCAGCTCCCTAGCCTTCTCCACGAGCTTAGAGCTCAGTGGGTCCCTAGCAGCTGGTGGCCCACTAGGCATATCGCCAAAGGCCGACATGGGCAAGGACCTAAACCTATATAGGATTATGCGTTCTGCGCCTGCCTTCACGGCCTCCTCCATAGCCCTTATCGTTTCTGAAACCGTCTTGCTGCTCTGGCCAGGGAGGCCATGTATGAAGTAGGCTTGTGGCCTTAGCCCAGCCTTCTTAAGCAGCCTAATGGCCCTTATGGCTTCCCTAGGTCCAGAGGGACGGCCAAGGGAGCGTGAGTGCTCCTCAGAGCCAGTTTCAACACCTATGCTCACGGGGGATCCCCTGAAGTAATCGCCAAGTAGCTCTGCGACCTCCTGGCTGACCAAGCACGGCTTTACGTTCTCAAGCATGATGACGGCATCGCCCTTAGCTACCTCTGGGATGGAGGATACGGCCTTGAAGAGGGCCTCAAGGGCCTCTAGGTTCGCAGGTGGCTCCCTTGGATCTGTTAAGGGCTCTGGCTCCACGAGGATATCACGGCCAAAATCAAGGACATCTGATGCAGAGAGGACCAGCCTCCTAGCCCCAGCCCCGATTAGGGCTCTTACATCCTCCCTTATGCGCTCAACGGGCAGGCTCCTAGATGGGCCAAAGAGGCTTGGGACAGAGCAGTAGCCACAGCCAGGCGGTATCCCCTCTGGGCAGTAGTAGCGCTCCCTAAGGGGGCCTGAGCGACAGGCACCACAGCCAGAGCAGGCCCTCCCATCTGGCAGGGGGAGCGTAGTGCGGTAGTAATTGCTACAGCCCCTTAGGACCTCCACGTATACCCTGCAGGCCCAGTAGAAGGGGTAACCCTTGAGCACCTCCCAGGATGGTGGTGGCAGCTTGCTTAGCTCCTGCCTAGTGCTAGCTGGCCTAAGCTCGGTTAGGCAGATACGGCCACCCCTGGCCCTGAATGCAATCCCCCTTATGGCTAAGAGCTCCTCATGGCTAGGCAGGCGCCCATCTGAGAGGCCAGAACTCCATAGCTCCATTATGGCCCACTCGCCCTCGCCTACCACGCAGATATCACAGCCAACCCTCTCAAGCGCCCTAACTGGGTCAGCACAGGCTGGGCCACCGAGGATGATGGGCTTCCTCCCCCTCTGCCTCCTCCAGGCCCTCGCTACCCTCCAGGCAGCAGCCAGGTCAGTGCTCATGGCGCTTAGGAGCAGGATGTCATACTTCCTCATGGCCCTGCGGGCCCTCAGGGCTGCTAATGGCGTGGTCAGCTCTACATCGCATCCAAGGTCCTCTAGGACACCAGCTACCGCCCTTGGGCCAGCACCAATTACATCTAGCGTAGCTGGCCGTGAGCCCCTTATCGTGCCAAGGCAATCAACTAGGAGCGCCCTCAACTTGCTCCAGCCCTAGCTTAGCACTGGGATAATTACCCCCTCCCCACAAGTTTAATAAAGTGCCTACCCCCAAAGTAGCTGGTGGTAATAGGTGGCCAAGACAACCATCTCCATCATAAAGTGTGATGTGGGAAGCATAGCGGGCCATCACGTTGTCCCCCAGGAGCTCCTAGATGCCTGCCGTGATGTCCTAGCTAGGGGGCGTGATGAAGGCACGATAGTTGACTTCTACGTAACTAACTGTGGCGATGACATAGAGCTCATAATGTCGCACAGGAGGGGCGAGGAAGATTCAAAAGTGCATGAGCTTGCCTGGGAGGCCTTCAAGGCTGCTGCTGAGAGGGCAAAGGAAATGCACCTATATGGTGCTGGCCAGGACATACTCAAGACGGCCTTCGCTGGGACCGTGAAGGGCATGGGGCCTGGTGTAGCTGAGCTTGAGTTTGAGGAGCGCCCCAGTGAGCCCATAGTAGTGCTGATGGCAGATAAGAGCTCCGTTGGCGCTTGGAACATGCCCCTCTTCCGCATATTCGCTGACCCATTCTGCACGGCTGGCCTAGTCATAGACCCAGCCATGCATGATGGCTTCAGGTTCCGTGTCATGGACGTCATAGAGGGCACCTACGTAGAGCTAAACTGCCCAGAGGAGATGTACGACCTACTGGCCCTCATAGGCGACCCACATAGGTATGTTATTGAGCGTGTGTTCCGCAAGAGGGATGGTCTTCCCTGTGCTGTTACCAGCACGACGGTGCTGAGCCTCATAGCTGGCAAGTACGTAGGCAAGGACGACCCTGTGGCCCTGATAAGGATACAGCATGGCCTCCCAGCCCTCGGTGAGGTGCTTGAGGCCTTCTCCTTCCCGCACTTGGTCCCAGGGTGGATGCGTGGTAGCCACTACGGCCCCCTCATGCCAGTTAGCCAGAGGGATGCGAAGTGCACCCGATTTGATGGGCCACCAAGGGTAGTTGCGCTTGGCTTCCAGGTAAGGGATGCCACGCTGATAGGGCCTGTTGACCTATTTGATGATCCAGCCTTTGACTACGCTAGAGCCATAGCCAACCAGATAGCTAACTACATGCGTGCGCATGGCCCATTTGAGCCCCACAGGCTGCCACCAGATCAGCTTGAGTATACAACGCTGCCACAGCTCCTTGAGAGGCTAAAGCCGAGGTTCAAGAAGCTAGGGAAGTAAGCTCAAGCCCTCACGGGGGCCTGGGCGATGCCAGGGGCACGTGAGATAACTAGGCCACTCATACTTGTGAACTTCAAGGTATTTCCCGAGGCCATAGGGAAGAGGGCTATTGAGAAGGCCAAGGTAGCAGAGGAGGTAAGCGAGGAGTTTGGGGTTTGTATCATAGTTGCCCCCTCGCTCGTAGATATAGCTCCAGTTGCAGAAGCCGTTTCCATACCAGTTTTCGCCCAACACGTAGATCCAGTTGAGCCAGGTGCGAGGACAGGGCACGTGCCACCTGAGCTAGTGAAGGAAGCAGGGGCCACTGGGGCCATGTTGAACCACGCTGAGAAGAGGATGTCCTTCCTAGAGCCCCTAAGCGATGC
>DQYM01000058.1 GCA_011040545.1 Candidatus Bathyarchaeota archaeon
GCTGCTAAGGCCCAGCTGAAGATAGAGGAGCCAGAGTACGCTGAGGAGGTAAGCGATGTCCTCGTTAGGATAAATCGGCTGCCTGAGGTACTGCCCCTCAGGAAGCTGAGCTCGGACCATATAGGCAAGCTCGTTTCAATAGAGGGCATAGTAGTTAGGGCAACGCCAGTTAGGCCACTAGTCGTTAACTCCGTGTTTAAGTGCCTAAGGTGCAATCAGCCAATAATCACTGGCATAAACAAGCCGATGTTCACGGCCCCAGAGCCGAGGACATGCCCATACTGCAAGAGCAAGGGGCCATTTGAGCTTGATGAAAGCCGAACTGAGTTCATAGACTACCAGGAGCTCAGGGTGCAGGAGAAGCCAGAGGACCTACCGCCTGGCCAGCTGCCAAGGTGGGTTAACGTCCGCATAATAGGCTCCGACCTCGTGGACCTAGCCCGACCAGGCGATAGGGTCGTTATAACTGGCATAGTCCGTGTCGCAAGGCCAGCTGGGAGGCTCAAGCGTGGCCTTGATATGTATATTGAGGCAAACAACATAGATGTAGCAACTAGGGAGGCAGAGGCCATAGAGATAAGCCCAGAGGAGGAAGAGCTCATAAGGAAGCTAGCTAGGGATCCAAACATCCATGAGAAGATAATTAGGTCCATAGCACCATCCATCTATGGCTATGAGCACATAAAGGAGGCCATAATGTACCTGCTCTTCGGTGGCGTAACCAAGGAGCTCCCAGATGTACGCAAGCGTGGCGATATTCACGTGCTCTTGATCGGCGATCCAGGAACTGGCAAGAGCGCCCTGCTACAGTACGTAGCGAGAATAGCCCCAAGGGGCCTCTACACGAGCGGTAGGGGGACTACTGCAGCTGGCCTAACGGCTGCTGTAATACGTGAGGCCCAAGGTGGCATGAGCCTTGAGGCTGGCGCACTAGTCCTTGCTGATAAGGGCATCGCCTGTATAGATGAGATTGAAAAGATGAGGCCTGAGGATAGGGTTGCCATGCATGAGGCTATGGAGCAGCAATCAATATCCATAGCGAAAGGTGGTATTGTTGCTACCCTAAATGCTAGGACGGCCATACTTGCTGCTGCAAACCCAGCCCTTGGCCGTTACGACCCATACAGGTCGGTAGTGGAGAACATCTCGCTCCCAATAACCATCCTATCACGCTTTGACCTAATATTCGTGATAAGGGATGTGCCAGATAAGGAGCACGATGCTAAAATGGCTGAGCACATCCTTGAAACCCACAGGCTTAAGGAGCCCTCAGTTGAGCCCCCAATACCGCCCGACCTACTGCGTAAGTACATAAGCTATGCGAAGAGCATTGAGCCAAGGCTAACTGAGGAGGCCATACAGGTCATAAAGGACTTCTACCTTGAGATGCGCTCTAAGAGCGAGGGAGAAGGCGCCCCAATAGCCATAACAGCTAGGCAGCTTGAAACGCTCATTAGGCTTGCTGAAGCACACGCTAGAGCTGCCCTGAGGGAGTTCGTTACAGTTGAGGATGCTGAAGCTGCTATAAACATAATGAAGCGCTCCCTCCAGGAGGTGGGCATAGATCTTGAAACTAAGCGCATAGATATAGATGTGATAATGACGGGGAAGCCCAAGAGCCTAAGGGATAAGCTCCAGCTAGTCCTTGATGCCATAAGGAGGCTTGATGAAGGGGATGGCGTGGGGGAGGAGGACCTGATACGTGAGCTTGAGCCAGATGGCCTTACGGAGGCAGATGTAAGACGCCTGCTCGGCGTCCTGCTGAGGGACGGCATGGTTTTTGAGGTAAGGCCAGGTAGGTACAGGAGGGTGTAGGGAGCTAGGCTTGCGAGTAGAGGAGCTACCAGTAGATGAGCAGCTGAAGGCCATACTGCTCAAGGAGGGCATAGTAGAGCTCTTCCCACCTCAAGAGGAAGCCATAAGGGCAGGAGCTCTAGATGGGTGCAACTTAGTCCTAGCTAGCCCAACTGCCTCTGGCAAGACGCTTGTGGCCATCCTCTGCGCCGTTAAGCACGTCCTTGAGCGAGGTGGCAAGGTCCTCTACCTAACGCCCCTCAGGGCGCTTGCAAGTGAGAAGTACGAGGAGTTCAAGAAGCTTGAGGTCATAAGGAAGCCAAGTGGCCAGCCCATTAGGGTTGCGATCTCAACTGGCGATTACGATAGCCCAGGGCTCCAGCTAGCTAGCGCAGATATAATAATCACGACAAACGAGAAGGCAGATTCCCTTTTAAGGCATAGGTCGCCTTGGATGGCCGATATAACGCTCGTGGTAGCAGATGAGGTCCATTTGCTTACCTTCCCAGATAGAGGGCCTACCCTTGAGGTCGTCCTAGCTAGGCTCATGCAGCTCAACCCTAGGATCCAGGTCCTAGCCCTATCCGCTACGGTAAGCAATGCAGATGAGGTAGCAGAATGGCTTGGGGCTAAGGTCGTAGATACTGATTGGCGTCCAGTAGAGCTCCACGAGGGCGTCCTATTCGGCAGCCAGGTGTTCTTCAAGGATGGCCATGTGCTTGAGCTAGCGACCAAGGCCTCTGGGAAGCCCATCCTAGCGCTCATAGATAGGACGCTGGGCCTCGGTGGCCAGGTCCTCATATTCGTTAGCACTAGGCAGAGGGCCATGAGCTTGGCCAAGAGGCTAGCTAGGCATGTTGAGGAAAAGCTAAGCGAGGCTGCTAAGCTCGCCCTCTCTAGGATAGCAGAAAAGGTGCTAGCTACTGGCGAGAGGACGCAGCTAAGTGAGCTCCTAGCGGGCTTAATCAGCTGTGGCGTTGCCTTCCACCACGCAGGCCTAAGTGGCCAGCATAGGAGGATAATTGAGCAGGAGTTCAGGTCGGGGCAGATAAAGGTCCTAACGGCTACCCCAACGCTGGCTTACGGCGTTAACCTGCCTGCTAGGACGGTCATAGTAGCTGACTACAGGCGCTATGAGCCTGGCTACGGCTTCTACGATATAAGCGTCCTAGACTACAAGCAGATGTCGGGGCGAGCTGGTCGGCCTAAGTACGATAAGGTCGGTGAGGCCATCCTGCTAGCTAGGACGAAGGAGGAGCTAGAATACCTA
>DQYM01000093.1 GCA_011040545.1 Candidatus Bathyarchaeota archaeon
CTCCTCCCCCTGATTAGGCTTTAGGCATGGCGCCCTAGAGCACTATCTCCCTCTCACCTAGCTTCTTCAGTATCCTTGAGCTAACCTTTATGGCAGGAATAGCCTCAGGCCCTACTTCCTTCGTCTTACGCTTAACAGTCTCACCACATATGCCACCTGGCAGTAGCTTACGCTTAACGCAGGTAGCGAAGACGCAATCGCTTACGCTGCACTCAGCGTTGACCCAGAGGCACCAGAACTTATCGCCTCTCCTGACCAATGCCTTCTTCGCACATCTGAAGAACTTACAGGAGGGCGTGCACGGCCTTGGGCCAGACAACTTGAGCACGGCCCCGTCTACGTGGGATTATGTATGCCCTCTTATAAGGTTTTCTTACCTTTAGCAACCCTGCCCCACAGCCAGATGGCCAATAAGGTTGCAAGGACTGTGATTATGATGACTGAGGAGGCTAGGATCTCAGGTAGGCTAACCAAGGTGCCGAGCAGCAGTGCCCTATCGCCTACCCGTACCTCAATCCTCATGGAGCGGGCTAGGTTAAGCCCCTGCCTAGCTAGGACCTCACCACCGCTTAGGACCTCAATGATGTAATAGCCTGGCCTAAGGCCCGTGAAGCTTACCTGGCCACTTGCCCCAGTCCCAGCTGTAGCGAGGAGCGTGCCATTTTCACTTAGCAGCCTTACCTCTAGGCCAGGTAGGGGGTTCCCAAGTGCATCTAGTACTTTAATGCTCAGTGTTAGGTTTAGAACCCTACAGGGGAGGAGGCACCAAGTATTGTTCTCAACTACATCTACTACCTGCCTACCGACCTCCCAGCCATCCTCAAGCGCCCTTATTATGTTCCTCCCGAATAGCACCTTAAGGGAGGCCATCCCCCTCTCATCTACTACGCTGCTAGATACTAGCTCACCAGTTCCCCAGTCTATGGCCTCTACCTTAGCCCCAGTAAGTGGCCTAAGCTGCTCATCAACAACGCTCACCTTCACGATTAGGAAGGGGCAGGTTATGTTCACAGTAGTCGTCTCATTGAGCTTCCATAGCCTAAGCTCGCCAAAGGGCTCAGTCAGGCCATGCCTAGTTGCCTGGAGCGTGTAGTTGCACTCCATTAGGGCGTGCTCAAGGACGCAGATGCCAGATGCATTTGTGAATAGCGTTTCCTTGAAGGTCGTGTAGTTGCCGTACCTAGTCGTGTAGTTGCCATTGAAGGTTACCCTCGCCCTTATTATGGGCCTACCGTCCTCAGCTACCGTCCTAACGATCAGGTCGCAGACGGAGCACGTTATAGGGCCAACCGTCATGTTCCTATTAACGAGGATGCCCTCAAGGGAGCCGACTAGTGCATCCCTCCATATGACCTCAATATCGCAGGTAGTGCCATTTGGCACCCAGAGCGTAGCCCAGCCAGTTGAGTTCGTCTGGGTGCTATTTATTAGCTCCCTATCGGCATCAGTGGCATTCAGGGCTTCTACTGAGGCCCCAACCAATGGATTGCCATCAAAATCATGTACAAGGACCTCTAGCGTGCGTATTGGGACCTCTTCCTCCTCGCCTTCCTCTTGCGCAGCAGCACTCCTAGCCCCAGCTAGCGTGGCCAAGAGGACGAGAAGGCAGGCAAGCACTAAGATGGCCAGTGCCCTCCTGCCCAATGGCCCCACCTCGCCACCTCATGGCCTGAGCTTCAGTATTTTTTAGCTTGCCCCTCCCCCCACGTACGTGCCAGCCGACCAAGCGCTTGTGGCCCTGATGCAGAAGGGGGAATTGCTCTCAAGGCTAGGCCAACTGCTAGGGCCTAGTGGCATTGAAAAGGCCCTTAGCGACCCACATGCCCGTAGGCCACCCAGGCCCTGTGGCCTAACCGTGCACCCAGGCAGGGGCTGCCCAAATGCCTGCCTATACTGCTACGTCCCCGATGTCCTTGGAACTGGCCCCACCGAGCCAGAGCCAACGCCCCTCTCTGGCCTTGAGATGGCCTACGCCCTGCTAGCTAACCCCTACTTCGTGCCAGGGAGGATGGGGACCTTCCTCGCCATGGGGGCCGTGTGCGATCCCCTCCACCCGCTGCTCGTGAGTAAGACCTTAGGTATAATGCGGGCCGTAGCAGCACACCTTGGAAACCCTATCCAGTTCTCCACCAAGATGCCAATAGATGCCTCCCTGGCCAAGGAGATGCCAAAGGACATATCAATTAGCCCCCTGATAACAATTGTAACAATTGAGGGGGCTAGGGAGCTTGAGCCCAAGGCCCCACCTCCCTGGGAGCGCTTAGAGGCCATTAGGGAGCTTAGGAAGGCAGGCCTAAAGCCCATGCTCTTCCTCAGGCCCCTCATACCTGGCCTAGTAGAGCTTGAGCTTGAGGATCTGCTCTCGGAGGCTAGGTCAGCTGGTGCAGTTGGCGTTGTAGTTGGCTCCCTAAGGGTCTCAAGGGCCATACTAGCTAGGCTTGCTAGGCTGGGCCTAGATAGGCCAATAAGATCTAGGCTGAGGGGGCCAGTTGGCGATAGCTTGGTCGTGGTGCCCTGCCCCGACCTAAAGGCCAAGGCCATAAGGTTAGCTAGGGAGAAAGGGCTGGTGGCCTTTAAGGCTGCTTGCTGTGCTAATGCCTTCTGCGCTCAGGTCCCCTGCACAGGCTTATGCTGGCTTAGGGGCTTCTGCACTAACTGCCCAAACCAGTGCACAAAGAAGCTGCCAGAGGTAGTAGAGGCAGATGTGCTTGAGGCCCTTAAGGCCACCTTTGGCCTAAGGCCACTTTCAGCTCAAGTCGGGGAGGCTAGGCTGACCGTGGTCCTAAGGCGTAGTGCTAGGGCTAGGAAGGTAATTAGGGTAGCTAGGAAGGTGCTTGAGGTAGCCACTAGGAGGGCCGTAGTTTTTAAGTGGGCCTGATGTCCTTCTACCAGGGCTGGCCATGCAGGTAGTAGCTTTCTACCAAGGCTGGTATGGCGAGAGAATAATCAAGCATGTAAGGGAGCAAGCTCCAGAATGGCAAATATGGGATGTAAAAATAAGGAAGGGCCTCCCCAAGATATTAGATGAGGAAATAGAGGTCCTAGTAGGGAAAATCCTAGA
>DQYM01000171.1 GCA_011040545.1 Candidatus Bathyarchaeota archaeon
ATAACCGCAGCGGGTGCACCTGAAGAACTGCGTAGCCCCTTCATCGCTACTGCGTGTCTGAACGGACCAGAACTCAGCTTCAGTATGGCCACAGTTCGGGCACTCTACCTCTACAGTTGGGAAGGGCCTAAGCTCATCCCCTTTATCTATCACAGTTATCTTATCCCTTGGGGACTTCTCCGACCTTATCACTGGTACTAGCGTTGCTCCTTCAAACTTAGCCTTATACCCGCAGTTTGGGTTCGGGCAGGCCAGGTACTCGCCATCTTCCTCCTTTACCCGCATTAAGCGAGTTCCGCACTTAGGGCAAAATCGCACGGCCCATGCACCTGCTGGGGGCGTGGATGAACCCTTATTTAAGCTTTCCCATGAAGGGTTTAACGTGTATGGAATGGGGCTTTGCAAAAGGGTTAGCATCAGCTATTTATACATCTAATGCCCTGGAAGGTTGAGGGGGAGAGGATTGGCGTTTAGAGCTAATGAGGTTGAGAAGATTCTAAAGAGGCTTGAGGGCGTCCCTGGCCTGGAGGGCTCTGCCCTGATAAGCGCTGATGGATTTACGCTTGCCAGCTCCCTCCCCCCAGGGATCTCAGAGGATAGGGTAGCTGCCATGGGGGCAGCCATGGTAAGTGTTGCAGAGCGCATAAACAAGGAGCTAAATAGGGGTCGCTTTGAGATGAGCATAATAACTGGTAGTGATGGATACACATTTGTTACGAACATAGGCCTAGAGGCCATGCTAATAGTCCTAGCCTCTAAGACAGCAAGGCTTGGCTTGGTCTTCTATGAGGTGAGGAAGGCAGCTGAAGAGCTGAGCAGAGTGCTTGGGGCCAGGCCCCCTTAGGGAGGCAGGCTAGAGGGCTAGGTAGGCAGCTAGCTAGGAGCTTAAGGGTAGCTTCCCCTGAGGCCTAGCTAGTTTTCCTAAAAACTTATTAAGGGCGACATAGGAAACCACCATGGGGATGGTTATGGAGGAGGAGAGGAGAGCTATAGTCATCGATGTTGGCAGTGGCTTTACTAAGGCTGGTTGGGCAGGTGAGGAACAGCCAGCCCATGTCTTCCTATCGATAATAGGGAGGCCAAAGTATCCACCTGCCCTACTTGGGCCAAGGTATAAGGAGTTCTACGTAGGTGAAGAAGCCCTAAGGCTTAGGGGCATCATGAGGATAAGCTACCCACTTGAGCACGGCATAGTAAAAGACTGGGATGGCTTTAAGAAGATCGTGGACTTCACATTTAGGGAGTGCTTAAGGGTTGACCCAAGCCACTACGCAGTCCTACTGACTGAGGCACCACTGAACCCAAGGGAGAGCAGGGAGAAGATGGCTGAGATAATGTTTGAGGACTTCAGGGTGTCCCGCCTCTATGTGGCCATGCAGGCCCTTGTAGCTGCATACGCCGTTGGCAAGCTCACGGGCCTCATAGTGGATATGGGCGATGGCGTCTGCCATGCCGTGCCAATATACGAGGGCTTCGTCCTCCGCCATGCCATCCAGAGGACGAACATAGGTGGCCGTGATATCACGAATTACCTCTCAAGGCTCCTAATGCACCATAGGGGCGTGGCCCTTACTACCACGGCTGAGAGGGAAATCGTTAGGGACATAAAGGAGAAGCTATGCTACGTGAGCATAAACCCAGAGGCAGAGCTAGCAGCCATCTACGGTGAGAGCGAGAGGGTAAAGGAGTACTACGCTGGTGCCCCACCAGAAGGGGTGAAGCCAGAGCCAGCTGAGTACATCCTCCCAGATGGCTCCTCGGTAACGCTCTTTGAGGAGCGATTCCTAGCACCTGAGGTGCTATTCTCACCTGGCCTAATTGGCCGTGATGAGCCTGGCCTCCATGAGATAATCTTTGATGCCATCATGGCCTGCGATATAGATGTAAGGAAGGCCATGATAGAGAACATAGTCCTAACTGGTGGCTCAAGCATGTTCCCAGGCCTTAAGGAGCGTATTAGGAAGGAGATAAATGCCATGCTAGCTGATGCTGGCATAAAGCTGAAGGCCAATATCATCACGCCTGAGAACAGGCAGTACGCCGTCTGGATAGGCTGCTCTAGGCTTGCTAGCCTCCCAGAGTTCCAGCGCTCTTGGATAGAGCGAGAGGAGTATGAGCGTGAGGGGCCAGCCATTATACACAGGTCCATTAGGATAGGCGCCTTGATCCCATACCTTGGCTAAGGGCTACCCACCTAACTTTTTTATGTTATGCAGACCTACTCCTCAGGTGCTTTATGTCCTCCCTAGATAGCATGACCTCCCTTATGAAGTACCTTAATCTCCTCTTCTCAAGCTCCCTTGCTGCATCATCTACCCTATCCATCGGCACGAGGAAGGTATCCCTATCTAGCCTAATGACGCCAAGCCTATCTAGGACGCCAGGCCTCATGCCCTTAAAGGCATCTGGCCCCCTGATGGCCACTTCTTCAGAGCCAAATAACTCCTTCCTCATAGCTATCCTATCCCTAACCCTCATCGTCGTCATATCAATCATCACTAGGGCATAGGGCCTCCTAAGGCCCCTTAGTATGAACTCCTTATCCACGCTACCCGCTATCTGGATGCCAGAGGCAAGTGCTTCATCTAGCTCCGATGGGCTATGATTGCTTAGCTCATCCATGCTGACTACTGTAAGCACGATGAACTTGCCTACCTCGTGCTCATAGCGCTTAGCGACCTTATTGAACCATGCCACAACAGCTCTAGCCTTATCCCTATCCTCAACTACAGAGAACAGGTTAATTGTTTCAGCTGCTTCAAAATCGCTTACGCAATCCCCATAGGCAGTAGCACATAGGACGCCAATGGCATTTAGGGCCCTCGCTAGGGCAGCTAAGGCCATCCTAGCCCTGCGCCTCTCAATCGGCACCCAGCTTAGGTCGGGGCCAGCTAGGCCACACATCTCTACCCGTGGAATTAGCACGGGCCTATAAATGTTATCTTAAGCTAGCGGAGCATCCAGAAAAGCAGAAAAGGTTAAAGCCTCCCTTAACTTCGTAGGAGAACGGTGCGGGGGTGTCCGAGCCTGGCCA
>DQYM01000048.1 GCA_011040545.1 Candidatus Bathyarchaeota archaeon
AGGGCCATATACGCTGAGCTTGCCTCCCAGGTGGCCTACGATATGGCTGGCATAACGAGCCCAGCTAAGGAGCTAGACCTACTGGAGGTAGATGACCGCTTCTCATACAAGGAGCTCCAGCACGTAGAGGCCCTCGGCATCTGCGCCTACGGTGAGGCATGTAGGCTCCTTGAGGAGGGCATCTTTGACCGTGATGGCGACCTACCCGTGAACCCATCTGGTGGCTCCCTTGGCGTCGGCAACCTACTTGAGGCCTCTGGCCTATTCAGGGCACTTGAGGTCGTGCTCCAGCTAAGGGGCGAGGCAGGCAGGCACCAGGTCCCAGATGCTGAGGTCGGCCTAGCACAATGCTGGCGTGGCCTACCAACTGCTAGTGGGGCAGTTATCATACTTGGCGTTGAGAGGGAGGTAGGGGCGTGATGGCGAGCGTAAAGCGTAGGGTAGCCGTGATTGGGGCAGGCATAACGTTATTCAGGAGGCGTATGAGGGAAACTGGCCGTGAGCTATCCTTCTACGCTGCTAAAATGGCCCTTGAGACAGCTGGCATAACCATTAGGGATGTAGATGCCGTTGTCTGTGGCTCAGCACCAGATGCCTTTGATGGCGTGCACATGAAGGGTGAGTACCTACTTGATGGCATGGGTGGCCACAACAAGCCATACGTGCGTGTGTACGTAGGTGGTGGAACTGGCGTCTTCACGCCAATTGCTGCTTGGTGGCATGTCGCCTCTGGCCACTTTGACATCGTCTTAGCTATAGCTGAGGAGAAGATGAGCTCCTGCCACCCACACCCACAGAAGGCCTTCACGACCATATTTGACCCGATATACACGAGGCCCCTCGGCCCAAACCTAGTGTGGATCTTCGCCCTTGAGATGCAGCGATACATGAGCGTCCACGGCGTGAAGAAGGAGCAGATAGCCCTCATATCGGTTAAGAACAAGCGGAATGCCCTTGACCACCCCTGCGCCCAGCTGCCAGCGAAGATAACCGTCCAAGATGTCCTGAACTCAGAGGTCATGGTCTGGCCAGTCCAGAAGCTGGACATAAGCCCACCGAGCGATGGGGCAGCTGCGGTAGTCCTAGCAGCTGAGCACGTAGCTAAGCGCCTCACGGACGACCCCGTGTGGATAGAGGGCGTTGGCTGGTGCTTGGACAGCACGTACTGGACCAACAGGGACCTGTACTACCCGAAGTACGTGGAGTACGCAGCCCGCATGGCATATAAGATGGCTGGCATAAAGAACCCACCAAAGGAGATAGATGTAGCTGAGCCCTACGACCCATTTGACTACAAGGAGGCACACCACGCCGAGGGGCTAATGCTGGCCCGAAAGGGCGAGTACCTCAAGGGCATAAAGGACGAGGACGACATATTCGCCCGCTATGGCCGTGATGGCGACCTGCCCATATGCCCATCTGGTGGCCTGCTGGGCGTTGGCAACCCAATTGCAGCTGCAGGCCTGATGAAAGTCTGCGAGATATTCTGGCAGCTAAGGGGTGAGGCAGGCAAGCGACAGGTGAAGAACGACCCAAGGACGGGCGTGGCGCAGGCCTGGGGCGACCTAATGCAGGTTGGGACCGTGATAGTAATGCGAGCGTAGGGGGTGGTATGCTATGTCGGTTAAGATAAGGGAGTATAGGGGGACGCCCTACAGCCGAAAGGACCTAGAGGAAGGCCGTGTGCCAGCCTTCAGGGATAAGCCAAGGGCCCGCTACGCCTGGGCCTGTGGGCCTGCTATGGGTCGCTTCCTAGCTGAGCTGAAGGAGGGGCGCATAATTGGCCGTAGGTGTAGGCGATGTGGCCGTGTGTTGGTGCCACCGAGGATGTTCTGCGAGTGGTGCTTTAGGCCAACGGATGAGTGGGTGTACGTACGTGATACTGGGACGGTCCTAACGTTCTCAGCCTCCTACCTAGGCCCAGCTGCGGAGAGGCTTAAGGAGCCAATAATAATAGCCGTCATACAGCTGGATGGGGCATCACCAGGGATAGGCATACTACATAAGCTAGGTGAGGTTAAGCAGGAGGAGGTCCACGTGGGAATGCGTGTAAAGGCCGTTTGGAAGCCACCTGAGGAGCGTGAGGGGGCCATAACGGACATCCTGTACTTCAAGCCCATTAGGGAGGGCCAGGGAGGAGGTGAGTAGCCATGTCGCTTGAGAGGCCTAGGCTACCACATGAGATAAGGCACTGGTTCGGCGATATGGAGTGCGATTACGTTTACACGCTCGGCATAGCTGGTGAGAAGTTCTATGCTGGCCTAAAGGAGGGGCGCATAATTGGCTCTAAGTGCCCAAGCTGTGGTGCTATATGGGTTCCGCCATCGCTCTACTGCCCAGAGTGCTTTGAGGAAACTAGCGAGTGGGTTGAGGTACCAGATGAGGGGACCGTTTACACATTTACTGTGGCCTACGTAGGCCCAGATGGCGAGCCCCTGGAGGAGCCAGAGGTATATGCGCTGATAGTCCTAGATGGGGCAAACGGTGGCCTCCTACACAAGCTAGGTGAGGTAAGGCCTGAGGAAGCCTACATAGGCATGCGGGTGAAGGCCGTCTGGGCGCCTGAAGGCGAGCGTAAGGGCGCCATCACGGACATAAAGTACTTCAGGCCAGTGGAGTAAGCCAGGAGCACGATTGGATTTATTGCCTCTCGTGTTTTCCTCCTTCTGCACCACCACCCACTTGCCTCTCCAGCGTCAGGTAATCCCTGTGGAGCGAGTAAAGCAGTTCAAGCGCCCTCAGGGCATCAGCGCCTAACTTGGTTATAGCATATCCCATCCTACGACCCAGATTGACCACGTAGCTTGCTCTCACAAGCTTCCCAAGGTGGAACTTTAAATGGCCTGATTTAAGGCCTAAGGTCGCTTCAAGCTCTGAAAACGTCTTAGGCCCCTCTTTCAGAGCCCTCAGTATTCTGATCCTTGCCTCGTGGGATAGGGGCTCGGCTAATCTGGCCAAACGGGCTGGATTGACATCCCCTAGCCCCTCCCTGACCCTCTCGGAAACCACG
>DQYM01000037.1 GCA_011040545.1 Candidatus Bathyarchaeota archaeon
GGTTAGGGCCATAAGGGATGCCTGCCTAACTGCATCTGGCCCTTAGGCTCAAGGCTTTTAATAGCGCCCACTAACGATAAAATAGGTGTGGGCATGAGCGAGGAGGGCAGCCTACCACCGAAGGTTCAGCAGAGGCTCTTGCTCTTCCAGCAGCTCCAACAGCAGCTCCAGAGCGTCTTGCTAAGGAGGCAGCAGATCCAGCTAGAGCTGATGGAGGTTGAGAACGCCCTAAAGGAGCTTGAGGGCGTAGGGGATGAGGCCCCAATCTACAAGGCCGTGGGGGCACTGCTTGTTAGGACGGAGAAGCAGAAGGTCGTAAAGGAGCTAGAGGATAGGAGGGAGTTCCTTAAGATAGGCTTGAGCAGCTTGATAGGGAGGAGAAGAGGATTAGGGAGCAGCTTGAGGACGTCAGGGCCAAGCTAAGGCGTGATCTAGGAGCTCAAGCGGGGGTAGGGCCTTAATGACCAAGGAGGTCGTGATTGGCCTCCCAGAGCTAGAAGATGAGCAGATAATGGCTGTTGTAGAGGCTGGCGAGAAGGCTGCTAGGGATTACGTCCTCTCAAGGCTCCCAGCTAAGAAGGTATACGATATGGGCATCTGCATCCAGGCAGAGGGCAGCAAGCCCCTAACCATCACTGTTGATGTAGAGCTGAGGATTGCATCTTCAGCCAAGGTAGATCCCGATCAGCTAGCCCGTGAGGCAGCTAAGAAGGCCATGGAGGCAATTGAGGCCAAGCTGAGGGAGCTATCCCTTGTCCGCTAGGGAGCTTAAGGCACTACTGGATGGCCTCAAGCCATCTAAGGCCCTAATACTATGCCACCATAATGCTGATCCAGATGCAGTTTGCTCTGCTATAGCCCTAGGGGAGCTCCTGCACAGCCTATGCCCTGGCATAGAAGTAACCTGCTATGCTGCACAGGGCGTTAGCAAGGTATCAAAAGGCATACTAGAGCGCTTCGGCTTTAGCTTCTCAAGAGAGGCCAGGCCAGCTGATGCCGATATACTCTTCATGGTGGATACGAACAACGTAGAGCAGCTTGAGGAGCTCAAGGAAGAGGTTAAGGTAAGGGCAAGGGAAGTGCCATTGGTCGTCATAGACCATCATGCAAAGCACCCAGCGACGGAGGAGATAGCAAGCCTCTACATAGTTGATGATAGTGCCTCCTCTACCTGCGAGATCATCCTACGCCTGTTTGAGGAGCTGGGGCTTGAAGTTGGGAAGGGGGTTGCTGAGGCCCTCTTCCTCGGCATAGCCTATGATACTAGGCACCTAGCCCTCGCAGGGGCTAGCACCTTCCTGGCCATCGCCAAGCTCGTGGAGGCTGGGGCTAAGCCAAGGGAGCTCTTCCCCCTCCTAACGGTTGAGATGGACTACTCAGAGCGTGTTGCTAGGCTCAAGGCCTGTATGAGGGCCAAGGTGTATAAGTTTGGCTCCTGGCTAGTTGCCTTCTCACACGTAAGTGCCTTCCAGGCTTCAGCAGCAAGGGCCTTGCTCAGCCTTGGGGCCGATTTAGCTGTGGTAGCTGGTGAGAGGGAAGGTCGCCTAAGGGTTAGCATGAGGGCTACAAGCAAGTTTGCCTCTGCGACGGGAATACACCTTGGGAGGGACCTCGCAAGGCCCCTTGGCCAGCTAATAGGTGGCATGGGGGGTGGCCACGCCCTATCGGCTGGTGCTAATGGGGTGGGCAAGCCTGAGGAGGCCATAGAGCACACCATAGCCCTCTTATCAAGGCTGCTGGGCACTAAGGGAAAGGAATTAAAGTAAGGGAGGGGCGTCCAGCTGGGAGCAGATGCCGATAGTAGAGGTAGAGGGGCTGAGCTTTACGTACAGGGGCTCAAGGAAGAAGGCCCTTGATAACGTAGCCCTATCCATAGAGGAAGGTGAGTTCGTAATCCTAACTGGCCCATCTGGCTGTGGCAAGACGACCTTCTGTAGGTGCCTTAATGGCCTCATACCGCACTTCTACCCAGGCGATTTTGAAGGGCGGGTTGTGGTAGCTGGCCTTGATACGAGGGAGCATGAGATCTGGGAGCTCTCCCAGCACGTGGGCTTGGTGTTCCAGAACCCAGAGAACCAGCTATTCTGCCTAACAGTTGAGGCAGATGTAGCCTTTGGGCCAGAGAACCTCGGCTTGCCAAGGCATGAGATAAGGAAGCGTGTGAACTGGGCTCTAAAGGCCACTGGGATGTGGGAGCTAAGGCATAGAGCTCCCCACGAGCTCTCTGGTGGCCAGCAGCAGAGGGCAGCCATAGCAGCCGTCTTAGCCATGAGGCCTAAGGTGCTGGTCCTAGACGAGCCCACTTCCTTCCTAGATCCAGCTGGGGCAGCTGAGGTGCTATCCATAGTAGCTAGGCTGAACAAGCAGCATGGGATTACCGTCATCCTAACGGAGCACAGGCTTGATATGGCAGCTGCCCTTGCGGATAGGGTAATCGTTATGGATAAGGGCCGTGTTGTGCTGAACGGGCCACCTGGCGAGGTCCTGACATCTGAGGAGGCCAGGAAGGTGGGCATAGGCATACCAAAGGTCGTGAGGCTCTACGAGCTGCTAGCAGGTAGGGGCCTGAGGCTACCTAGGGTCCCGCTAACGCCAAGGGAGATGGCCCTTCTGGTTGCGGAGGTGGCTGGGATTGCCGATAGTGCTTGAGGACGTTTGGTATTCCTATCCAAATGGCGTGGAGGCCCTGCGGGGCGTATCCCTTACGATTGGGGACCGTGATTTCGTAGTTATAATGGGGCCAAATGGGGCTGGGAAGACAACGCTGGTGAAGACGTTTAATGGGCTTGTAAAGCCAACCAGGGGCCGTGTCCTCGTGGATGGCGTTGATACTAGGAGGGCTACTGTAGCTGAGCTAGCCCGCAAGGTCGGCTTGGTGTTCCAGAACCCAGACCACCAGCTATTCTGTGAAACAGTTGAGGAAGAAATTGCCTTTGCCCTTAGGAACTTTGGCTTCAC
>DQYM01000030.1 GCA_011040545.1 Candidatus Bathyarchaeota archaeon
AGCACGAGGATTAGGCAGCATATAAGGGCCTGGATTAACCCCTCACGGGGGCTGCCTTGGTGGTCCAGGCTGATGTAGTTAGGGAAGGGGATGATGTCCTCATCTACTTGGACCTAAGGAGGACGTGGCTCGTTAGGGCCGTGCCAGGTCAGGAGCTCCACACGCACAAGGGGGTGCTAAGGCTATCCGATATCATAGGGCTCCCCTATGGCTCAAGGGTGAGGAGCTCAACTGGCCATGAGTTCGTGGTCCTAAGGCCGACCATAAGGGACTACGTGCTCAAGATGCGTAGGGCCACGCAGATAGTCTACCCAAAGGACATGGGGGTAATCCTCGCCTTTACTGGCATGGGGCCAGGCTGGCGTGTGGTAGAGGGCGGAACTGGCTCAGGTGCCCTAACTGCCTTCCTAGCCTACCACGTTAGGCCAGGTGGTCGGGTGTTCTCGTATGAGGTGAGGCCTGAGTTCCTAGAGGTAGCTAGGGCCAATCTGGAGAGGGCTGGCCTCCTTGACGTAGTTGAGCTTAAGCTAGCGGATATAACGGAGGGCATAGAGGAAGAGGGCGTTGACGCCGTTGTCCTAGATATAGCTGCCCCCTGGGAGGCCGTGCCCCATGCCTATGAGGCCCTTAGGCCAAGTGGATCCTTTATATCATTTAGCCCTACTGTAGATCAGGTCGTTAAGACCGTTTCAGCCCTAAGGGAGCATGGCTTCATAGCCATAGAGGTAGTTGAGTGCTTGCTCAGGCACATAAGGGCAGAGCCAGGCAAGACCAGGCCTGAGTGGCTGATGAGGGCTCATACTGGCTACATGACGTTCGCTAGGAAGGCCCTGCGGGAAAGCATATAGGGCCTAGGGCCTAGCTGGAGGAGGTGGGCGAGGTTGAGGCTACCGAGGCTTAGCCTAGCGGAGCTCAAGGATGCCATAAGGAGGAAGTGGAGGGCGCTTGCCTTCGTACTAGCCTGCCTCCTGGTGTTCGCTGGCCCGACCTACGGCACCTACGCCCTCTACGCCATCAACCTGCCCTGGCCAGCCCCAGACCTCGTAGGCTTTGCCTCCCTAGCCCTAGGCCTGGTCCTAATTGCCTACTTACTGGCCCCAGGAGGTGGGGGCAGCTCTAGCCAGAAGCTATAAGAGGGCTAGTTAGCTCGTGGTATTGGGGACGGAGATGGTCAAGCTAATTGCCTCCCTGCTGCTGGCCATGCTGCTTCTCACTTCTGCGCCCTTCTACCAGCCCCCTCTAATGCCCCATCAAGAAGCCCGTTTAGCCATTAGCCGACCTACTGCCACAGCCATGGGGGGCCAGGGGGAGGCCACCTACCTAAGCCCAGGGGGAGCGGTAGGTAGCGAAAACGCTAGCTGCCCACGGGCAGATGAGGTAGCTCAAGATCCACCTGCTAGGCCAGCGACGTTCTACGAGGGCGACATAATCATAGATAGTGGCGTTTGGACCCTAAATGAAACCCTTGAGCTAAGGGGCAACCTCATAATAAGGGGGGATGGGACCTTAATGCTATATGAAGAAGCCGACCTCGTACTCGTTCAGTCAGAGCCATACCAGTTTGGCGTGCTCGTAGAGGAGAACGGGCGCTTGATACTCTACCCTGGCGCTAGGGTGAGGAGCGATTACCCATTCAACATTAGGTGCAGGGATGGTGGTGATATATCCTTCGTGGTCCCACCTGAGCTCAGGGGGATTGAAACCCTCGTGGGAGGGAGCATTATACTAAGCGATTACGCTAGGATTGGGCTAAGCCGTGATACCCTCCTATTCCTAAAGCAGGAGAGCGCTTATGAAACCAACATAATCCTCAGGGGCCATGCTAGCTTCTCCTGCTCCCCTGGGGCTAGGATTGTAAGCGATTACCCATTTAACCTAACCTGCATGGATGAGGCAGAGGCCACGATAGATGAGGGAGAGCTATTCGGCATATACTGCACTGGCTCAGCAAGCGTAACCATAGATAACTCCACTATAACGAGGATAGCCATAGGCGGTGGTAGCCTAAGGCTAACGGGTGGCTCTGAGGTAGGTAGGATAGAGCTCATGTTCAAGGGCTCTACATCTGGTGAGGTACACGTGAGGCCAGGCTGGATTAGCTACTGGTCCCTAGCCACCAACACGACCATAACAGATGGGCCATTTGAGCTTGAGGTCGTGAACTCAACGGTACTAGATTGGTCGTTTAGCTTAGCAGGCTCATCTAGCATAACGATAAGGGACTCTGAGATCGGCTCCGCCCTCTGCCTAGACCACAGCAGCCTCCAGATGGAGGATGTGGACTTCTACTGGGTCGTCTGCCGTGCTCACTCTAGGGCACACATGGTAAGCTGTAATGGAGGTGAGCTTGCCTGCCTTAATGAAACGTGGGTAGAGGTAGTGGATTCTGACCTAGGCATCTCCCTTGAGCTAAGGGGCTTCTCTGGCAACCTAACGCTAAGGGATGGCTTCATAAATAGGTGCTACTTTGAGGCTGGCGTAACCCTAAACCTAACGGATTGCCTAGTCCAGTTCTGGCACCTATCGCTAGTAGGATGCCTAGATGTACGCTTGATTAGCTCACAGCTCGCAGGCCTCCTCTGCTATGGGAATACAGATGCAAGCGTGATTAGCTCTGATGTAGTAAGCTTAGCCCTGCACGACTCCTCAAGGGTAAGGGCAATTGGCTCTGGCCTAGGCTCCATAGCCTGCTTTGGCTCCTCAACCGTAATCCTTATCGGCTCATCCTACATCAACCTCAGTGTAGATGACGAGGCCAGGGCATTTATCTACTGGTACCTAACAGCCGTAACGACCTTGCTTGGCGAGCCCATTGAGGGGGCCACGGTAAGTGCCTATGTAGCCTCAAATGGCACCCTAGTAGCCTCCTCACCAACCAACAGCGATGGGGAAGCATGTTTTGTGCTCCTTGAGAAGGAGGTGAGGGC
>DQYM01000222.1 GCA_011040545.1 Candidatus Bathyarchaeota archaeon
AACTGGCGTTATGTTCCATGAGACGCTCACCATGGCATGTGGGCCATAGATCACAGAGCCATTCTCAACCGACCAGCTAGGCACGGCCTCAGGTAGCTCTGTCCTAGCGTAGTAGGCATATATCGTGACGTTCTCTGGATTGAACGTGCCATTGAAGGCAGTTGCGTGTAGCACAAAGGTATAGACACCTGGCCCCTCAAGCTCAACTACGAGCACCTGACCTCTATCCCTTGTTGATTTAGACTCAAAGCGACCTTCGCTTACGTGCACTATATGGGACTTACCTAGGACACGCCCATCAGGCCCTACTACCCAGGCGTCAAGCATGGTAGCCCTAAGGGACCAGAGGGCAGCGAACACGGCATACCTCGCACTTGCATCTGCTATCTCAAAGGCGAAGATCCTGTAATCACCTGATTCCTCACGCCAGGACCAATCGTAGGCACCGTAGATGGCCCCTAGGTCGTATGGGCAGCTGGTCGTGTTCTCAAAGCGCAGCGATGATGGCCCCCTCGGTGGCCTGCCGACCACCACGAAGCTCATGGGTAATCGCTTCTTGGCCCCTCCCCTCTCCATGATCAGGAAGCCAGCGTGGACGCCAGGCCTAGCATCCTCAGGCACGCTCACGGATACGTGCCACAGCGTGGCATCTGCAGCATCCCTAGTAGTGCTTACCCAGCTCCAGCCTTCCTCACCGAAGAGGAGCACGGTTAAGCGTAGCTCTATCCCCTCCCAATCGCTAAAGGACTCAAAGCCAGTATCGTGGAACATGATCGTTGGCCCCTTCTCAACGCCAGATGGGTTGTAGCGGTGGAAATCACGGCTAGGCCAGCCCACGAACATAGCTAGGACGTTTGACCACCTAAAGCAATCAGATATGCGCTTTACCTCACCAGTGCCATTGTAGTCTATCTGGCCATTTAGGTTAAGGTCCCTCCAATCGTGCAGGAAAACGTAAGGTGGGTTTTGAGCTGAGAGGGCAAGCCTCCTGAACTGCTCTACATCGTAGGAGAGGAATATCATGGCTAGGTCGCAGGAGAAGAACTGGTCCATGAATTCCTCACCTAGAACCTCGGTGAGGACGTAGGTATTGTAAACGCCCTCCGTCCTAGGTAGAACGACCTCAGCCCTACTGACCAGCGTAAGCCTAACGGCGTATAGGCTATCTATCGGGAGGCCAGAGGGGGTCTTAGCGTATATAGCACAGCCTAGTGAGCCCCCTGGCCCCACCCTGCCTAAGAACAGGCTTGCATCGTGCAGTGGCGATGTCATAGCTGGGTGCTCTGCCCCAAACCAGAAGTAGAAGGCATCCCTCACTATCTGGCCCACGTTGTAGGATGTAGCAGTTGAGCAAGCGAAGAACAGGTGCCTTCCATCAGCTTCATCAAGGCCTAGGGCTGCGGAAACAGCCCTGAAGGCACTTACCCTCCCAGCCCCCTGCGTTAGGGGGTCGTAGCCTAGGTCCTCTGCAGTTGATTGTATAATGCACTTCACTAGGCCTGGATCTACTTCCACGTGCCTGCTCCTAAGAGCCTCTATCACGAGGGCACATACCCCAGCCGTTAGGGGGGTAGCCATGCTGGTCCCACCGAATATGCCCCAGGCATCCCTGCCATTCCACCTACCAACCCAGAGGGGGTAGGGGCTGAAGGCCATCCAGCCTACGTTAAGCACATCTGGCTCTGGTGCCCCAGTTGGGCTTGGCCCCCTTGCGCTCCAGTAGACGACCTCATCGTAGCCCTGGCCTGGGCCATAGGCAGGCTCAAATGGATGGTAGCTGGTAGTGGCCCCCACGCAGATGGCGCTCGTAGCTACGGCTGGGGCGGTAGCCGTCCCATAGCCTGAGCCACCATTACCACCTGCCACTAGGAATAGCGTGCCAGGGTAATCTGGATCTAGGATCCCAGGCGTTGAGAGCCTATCAATCATGAGGCTTAGCATATCCCATCCTGTTGCAAATCCGCCTAGCTGCTCAAACTCTGAATATCCCCAAGAGTTGCTTATTATATCTGCCTTGTGCTGGCCAGTATAAACCCATGTTCCATGCTCATCTAGGTCAAAACCGCACGACCACATCCACCCCATTACGATGTCGGATGTAGTTAGCATCTTGATGGCCTGTATCCTAGCTTTCCTAGCCATGCCTGGCAGCGTGTATAGCGTCCCGTTCTTATATACATCATAGGCCATTATCCCCCTACCAGCAGCAGAAGCAGCACATGGCGTGCCATGGCCATAGTAATCATACATGAAGGCCACCCAGTTCCCACTTGGGTGGATGCCCTCAATTATGCCCCCACCAGCTACCCCGAAGTAGTCAAATACCCTGCAGAGGCAGCCCGCAGAGACATCTGGCCATCCATCCCCATTTATGTCCTTGACTAGGATCTCGCTACCGTATTCTGGATCGCCCCACCTATGGGGCTCCTCATCTGCTATGCTGAAGTCCCAATCTAGATCCACGTACAGCGTATCGTAGACGCCTGGTGTAGTTGAGTCCACGACCACGCAGATGAAGCAGCCAAGCTTTGCATCTATGCTAAGGGCAGGGCCGTACTCAAACATTATGCCTACGTGGTAGAGGCCAGACTTGCTTTGTATAGTATCCCCAACGTATATATCCTGGAGGTCTGGTAGGCCAGAGATCATCTGCTTAAGCTGGCTGTAAGCGGTAAACGAGCCCCAGAACCAAACTAGGAAGTCCTGGCCACTTATCGGCAGCATCCCGTGCTCGTTCTTCTCAAAGGTGTAGTTCGTTAGGGCTAGGCCAGTACCACTTGGATCAAATGACGTAATGTAGCCATCCCCATCCCTATCTACGGCATAGCTTAGGTCAGGTACCCCGAAGTCAACCCCAGTATCTACTATTGATATAACAACGCCATCGCCCCAGATATTGAGGTCCCCCTCAACCTTATCAACTCC
>DQYM01000025.1 GCA_011040545.1 Candidatus Bathyarchaeota archaeon
AGCACATACCAGTACGTGATACCATAGAGTTCCTAGCCCTAGCTAGGCGTGAGGGGGCCACCATCATTGGCCCGAATACGCCAGGGATAATAACGCCAGGTGAGTGCAAGCTAGGCGTTATGCCAGGCCACGTCTTCACAAGGGGCCAGGTCGGCATGGTCTCCCGCTCTGGCACGCTCACCTACGAGGTAGCTGCCCAGCTCACGAGGGCTGGCCTTGGCCAGAGCACCTGCCTCGGCATAGGTGGCGATCCAGTAGTTGGGCTTACCTTCACGGAGGTACTTGATATGTTCGCTGAGGACCCTGAGACGAGGGCAGTAGTGCTCATAGGCGAGATCGGTGGCAACCTTGAGGAGCTAGCAGCTAAGCACATAAGGGAGGGCTACCCAAAGCCAGTGGTAGCCTTCATAGCTGGCCGAACAGCACCACCTGGCAAGAGGATGGGGCACGCTGGGGCCATAATAATGGGCCGTGCTGGGACGGCTGAGAGCAAGGTAAGGGCACTTGAGGGGGCAGGCGTGCCTGTGGCCAGGACACCAAGCGAGGTAGCTAAGCTAGTGGTAGGGCTACTAAGTTGAGGAGGGCCAATGCAGGCCCCCTTCAGGCCCTCGCTCTCAAGGAGCTCCATGCTAAGCCCCATCATGCTGTATAAGCAGCCTTGCGTGGGGGAGCCTTTTAGGCCAGCCGTGGCATCACCTAGCTAGCAGCTTACTAAGCCTGGCCTCAAGGGCCTCCTTGGGCATAGCGCCAATCCAGCGGGCCACTAGGCGACCACGCTTAAACACCAAGAACGTCGGTATGGCCCTTACATCATACTTCATGGCCGTGAGCGGGTTCTCATCTACGTTTAGCTTGGCGAACACCACCCTGCCAGCGTACTTCTTAGCTAGCTCCTCTATTATGGGGGCCATAACCAGGCATGGGCCACACCAGGGTGCCCATAGATCCACGACCACCAAGCCATAGCTTCTAACTACTTGGTCAAATTCCTCATCCGTAATTGTAATTGGCCTATCTGGCATCTTGGGCTCAGCACGCTCCCTCTTGGCCAACTTCCTCATCATCTCCCTGAGCTTGGCCTCCCTTAGCCTCCTGAGCTCCTCGTCCTCCTCCCACGCCAAGCCTTGCCCCCTCGCCAGACGGGAAGGCTAGCCATATTAATACCTTTTAGGCCCCTAAGAGCATACTAGCTATCCCAGCTACCTTCTCAATCACATCGTCCACATCCACCTTAGTAGGCTGGCCATTAAGCACTATGGGCTCCCCCTTAACGAAAACTGCCTCTATGGCTGAGGAGCAGGCAGAGTAAGCTAACGCAGCATAGGGGTCATGGAGGGGTGTGGTCCTAGGCCCCTTTAGGTCAATGACTATGAAGTCTGCTTCCTTGCCTGGCTGGAGGGAGCCAACCAGCCCATCTATGCCGAGCGCCCTAGCACCACCTAAGGTGGCCATCTCAAGGGCCTGCTCGGCCCTCAGGACGGTTGGATCGTGCCTAGCTGCCTTCTGGAGGAGGCAGGCGAACTTAACCGTCTCAAGCATATCTAGGGAGTTGTTGCTAGCTGGCCCATCCGTTCCAAGCCCTACGGTTATGCCTAGCTTGAGCATCTCAGGCACCTTAGCTACGCCAGCACCTAGCTTAGCATTTGAAATTGGGCAGTGGGCTACCTTCACGCCCCTCCTAGCCAGTATGGCCATATCGTGATCCGTCAGGTGGACGCAGTGGGCTGCAAGCGTATCTGGGCCTAAGAGGCCAAGCTCGTCTAGGAGCTCAACGGGCGTCTTACCGTGCTTGGCCATGGCCTCCTGCACCTCCCCCTCTGTTTCAGCTAGGTGTATGTGTATGCCAGTGCCGAGCTGCCTAGCCTCATCCCTTACCCGCTCAAGCAGGTCCACGCTACACGAGTATGGGGCATGGGGGCCTAGCAGCACCTTTATCTTGCCCTCAGCCCCGTCGTAGCGCCTGAAGACATCTAGGGCATCCCTAAGGAGCTTCTCACCTACATCAGGGCCAGGTGCATCTAGGATGCCTGGCGCTAGCACTGCCCTTAGGCCTACCTTGAGCGTGGCCTCAGCTACTGAGGCCTCGTGGAAGTACATATCGCAGAAGCAGGTCGTGCCAGTAATGGCCATCTCAATACAGGCCAGCAGGGCTCCCCAGTAGACCTCATCTGGCCCCATCCTCGCTTCAACTGGCCATATGTGCTCCCTAAGCCATACATCAAGGGGCACGTCCTCTGCCAGGCCCCTGAGGAGCGTCATGGGGGCGTGCGTGTGGCAGTTCACGAGGCCAGGTAGTACGGCCTTCCCCTCCCCGCTTAGGACTAGCTCAGCCCTAATCGAAGTGCCTGCCTTGGGCTTGCCTGCATACACGATACGGCCCTCCCTCACGGCCAGCCAGGCGCCCTCAATCGGTGGCCTACCGTCCATGGGCATGAGGAGGCAGCCCTTGATGGCTAGGTCGGCTTCCACAACCCTCAAGGCCCGCCCTCCACGCCAGCTAGCCTAGCGTAGAGGGAGCTTAGGGCCTCAAGCACCTTCTTCAGGCTTATGTTCTTCAGGTAGGCTAGCGGTATGCGTTCAAGCTCTGCTAGCTCTATGGCTAGCTTATCTGGCTTAGCCCCATGCATCACAACCGCCCTTGGCTTGAGCATGCTTATCCTAACGGCCACCATGGGTGAGCGACCATGCCTTACGCCTGTGAAGACAAGCGCCCTCTCGCTCGTGTGGCCGAATATCTGGAGGAACTCCCAGCCTGAGAGCGTGTATATGGCCTTTATGCTATCTATGAGCGTGTAGCCGTAAATTGGCTTGCTGGCACCTTCCTCACAGGCAACTACCTCAGCCCCAAGGGCATCGCAGAACTCCCTAACGGAAATGGGCTTTGGGAGCTCCCTCATGTCTATTATAGCATCGCTCCTAAGC
>DQYM01000209.1 GCA_011040545.1 Candidatus Bathyarchaeota archaeon
CCTACGCACGTAGTAACGAACCCACCGTACGGCATTAGGCTTAGGCTCAGGGGCCTATTCAGGCTCTACAGGGGCTTCCTCTCCTCGCTAGCTAGCCTAGCTCCAGGCTGTAGGCTAGTCCTCATCACGGCAGCTAGGGGGACGTTTAGAAGGGCAGCGAGCCAAGCTGGCCTAGAGGTACTTGAGGAGAGGAAGATCCTCCATGGCGATATGTGGGCCTCAATATTCACATGCTGTGTTTAAGAGCGAGCATTAATAAGGGCCGAGGGGCTAACCCGCATGGGATGGGCCTACCAGAGCTCCTAGTGCTAATTGGCTTTTTGCTCCTAGCCCTAGGGGCCATAATAAGCCTAGTGGCCTTCCTGCTAGCTGCCTCAAGGTCGGGGCTTAGTGCTGCTGGCCTCATCCTAATTGGCCCAATACCGATTGTAGTGCTTGGGAAGGAAGGGCGCTTCCTCTGGCTCACGCTGGCCCTAGCTGCTGCCCTCATGGTAGTGCTGTTCCTACTTCTTGCCCTAGGGGTGGTGTGGCCTTGGACGAGGAGCCCGTGAGGGACTTAACATGTGATATCTGTGGTGAGAGGAGGGCTGCCTTCATCTGCTCTAGGTGCGGGCGTAAGGTATGCCACAACTGCTTTGATGCCTCATCCTGGCTCTGCGTTAAGTGCTTGAACGAGCTTGGGGGAGCAAGGGCCATTAGGCCCCTCCCCACCTGGCCCTTTGCACTTGCCCTCATCCTAATGGTCGTTGGCAGCGTGCTCATGGTGGTGGGGGCGCTCCTATCCCCTCCCTACTCTACTATATTCGTGTGGCCACCCCTCTTCATAGTAGGTCCAAGCTTAACAGCCCTCGTACTGGCCGTTATAGCCATGGCCCTCTTCGCCATAGCCATCATACTGCTAGTATATGCGATGATTAGGTACCTCGTGATGGCCTTTGCCATCTAGCTGAGCCACGCTGGGCTGCTCCTAAGGCCCCCCAGCCCTGCTGCCTTCCCTAAAGGCAAGCTCAAGAGCCCTCCTGAATACCTCCTCTACGCCCTCCCTAGTTAAAGCACTCATAACGAGGACATCTTGGCCCAGCAGGCCCCTAGCCCTCTCCAGCTGCTCCTCAGTAGCTATATCGGCTTTGTTAAGGGCCACTAACATCGGGATGCCTGGGAAACTAGCCCTTACCTCCTCGTAGAGCCTTAGCTGGCTATCAAGTGGGAAGCCACAGTGGTCAGTTGGATCCACTAGGAAGACTATAACACGGGCTAGGTGCTTTAGGGCTAGGATGGCCTGGAGCTCTATGCGGTTCCGCTCGCTTAGTGGCCTATCTAGGAGGCCAGGCGTATCTATTATCTGGACCTTGCCGTAGGGCGTTTCCCTATGGCCAACTACTATGCTCTTGGTCGTGAATGGGTAGCTAGCTACCTCTGGCTTAGCAGATGAGATTGCCTTTACAAAGGAGCTCTTCCCCACGTTCGTGTAGCCAGCTACCACTACCGTGGGCATATCTGGATCTATGGATGGCAGCCTAGCTAGCTTTGGCGTAGCAGCCCGTAGGAACTCCAGGTACTTGCCTATGCGCTTAACAACAGAGGCCATCCTGCCATAGGCCTCACGCCTAAGCCTATCTGCCTCAGATGGGGTGCTTGCCCTAGCTAGGCGTGCTAGGTAGGTGGCCTGCAGCCTCCTTATTATCCTACATGCCTTTACAAGGGCGCCGAGGGCCTTCTTAAGCTCATCAACCCCAACTAGCACGTCCGCTAGCTCCCTGTAGAACGGGTGTATGGCATCTAGGTCTGGGAACCTCCTGACCACTTGCCTTAGCTTCCTAATGAGCTCCCTACCAGCTATCCTAACCCTATCCCGCTCCTTGGCCCTAGCCCTGACCTCAGCAGGCCCCCTTGGGACCCTAGTGGCCCTCCTAGAGGCCCTACCGAAGGCCACATCTATTATCTCCTGGGCCGATGGCACGTAGCCTAGCCTTGAGAACGGCTGCTCCATCTTGCTCCAGCGGGCCTCAGTAGGTAAAAAGGCTTGGTCCTTACTGGGAGCCCAGTGCCTCCTTGAGCACCTTAGCTGCCTCATCAAGGGCCTCTACTGCCTTGGCTACTGCTGAGCGCAGCTTGCTAAGCTCATCCTCAAGCTCCCTCACACGCTCAACCTCTATTGGTAGCTCTACCTTCACGCCTTCCCTTGCGAACTGCTCGTAGACCTTCCTCACTAGCTCGCCAGCCCTAGTCTTGCCATCTAGGTGCCTCCTTATGGCAGCCTCGGAGAGGCCAACCTCATCTGCTATCTGCCTCACGCTTAGGCCAGCCTTCTGCCTAGCTAGAGCAGCAGCTGCAGCAGCTAGCGAATCTATCCAGGTGAGGCGCTCAGTTGGATCCCTTAGTGCCTCCATTACCTCTGGCCTGAACAGGGCACCGACCAGCAGGGCAGCCTCAAGCTTCCTTATGCCCTCCCTCCCAACTGGCGTAAGTGGGACCTCCGACATGGCTAGCACCTGTAGGGGGGCCACTTAGGGCCTTAATAAGCTCGGCGTTAATGGGCGAGCATGCCTACCTCCTAACGGCCAGTAGGGAGGCCACGTAGGCAGATAGCAGTATGAGGCCTACTACGCCAGCTGGCGACTGATCTAGCAGTATGGCCAAGCATAGGCCAGCTAGCGAGGCAGAGAGGCTTGAGCAAGCGCTTATGGCTAGGACGCCCCTAGAGCTCCTTGAGAGCCTTACCCCTATGGCCGAGGGGAGGAGCAGGAGGACGTGCTCAAGCACGAAGCCAACTACCTTTATGAGGCCAACCGTGGTTAGGGCTAGGAGCGTGAAGGTAAGCAGGTCGTAGGCCCATACCCTCAGGCCCGTTAGGCGGGCGAACTCCCTATCTATGCCCACGTAGACCTGCTCC
>DQYM01000134.1 GCA_011040545.1 Candidatus Bathyarchaeota archaeon
AATAGGCTTGAGCACAGGCACCCAGGCACTAAGTTTGCCCTATTCAGGGCCTTTGAGCGGGTACTGCCAGTTATAGAAGCTAGCCTCCCAAAAGGACACCTAAGGGAGTGCGAGAGGTGCGGTGAGCCTTCATCTGGTCGCCTCTGTAAGGTATGCGAGTTCCTGGAGGAGGCAGGGCTGGCCTAGCCCTTCTTAAGGAACTTCTCTATCTGCTTCCTCAAGTAGTCCTCAACAGCATCACCATGTGGTAGCTCAGATAGGACCTGCTGGAGCTCCTCAGGGCTATCTGGCTTGATGCGCACGAACCAGCCACGCCCATATGGATCCTCGTTCACTAGGCCAGGGTTGCGCTTGAGCTCCTCGTTTACCTCAACTATGGTGCCAGCTACTGGCGACCTAACACGCTCAACCCACTTAGCTGATTCAACGCTACCGAATATGCCACCCTTCCTGACCTTGCGACCAGCTGGAAAGAAGCGGACTGAAACGACCTTCTTTATGAGCTTCTGGGCTAGGTCGTTGAAGCCTATGCGGACCGTGCCATCTGGCTCTGGCTTAAGCCATAGGTTTCGCTCCGTGTAGTATAGGTCCTTTGGTAGCCTTATGCCTTCTATCTCTACGACTTCTTCTCCCACGACCACCACCTAGCGGGCCAGCTGCCCCTGAGGATAAAAGCTTCTCGGTTAGGAAAGCACACCTCATCATGTGGCTAACGAGCGTAAGCCGTAGCTAGGCCAAGGGGGCAGGCTCAGCCTCAAACTTGGTCATGAGCTTCCCAGTAGTAGTGCAGGATATCCCTCTTCCTATCGTAGCTTACGACTAGCGTATCTTCCTCATGCCCATCTACCCTAATTAGGGCCTCCCTAGCCCTCCCTGGCCTAACGAGCTTAAGAGCAAGCCAGACACGAGCATTAAAGCCTAGTGCCCTAAGCCTCTTGGCCACCTGAACCTCATCTGCCCATGTGGAGGGGGCAAACCTAATCTTAGACCTACGTGTCGTCTTCGCCTGTATGACATCTATAATGCCACCTGGCCTGAAGATAAGCAAATCTGGCTTTGGGTAGGCAGATGTACCTGAGCCTGAGCCCGCAGCCCTCATGGCGAAGAAGCCCTTATCCCATGCCTCCTTCGCCATTACCTGCTCAAACCTAACGCCAGCCCTAAGAGCCGTTCTTGCTTTTACCTTCCTCCCCGCCAGGTAAATCACCTCCAGGGGCCATTAGGCTATTGTTGATGCCCTCAGCATTTAGGGCCTTCCTCAAGGCTGCCTCAGCATCCCTGCCCGATAGGTGCACGTAGACGGCTGCCATCCTGCTCGCCCTAGACCAGCCTGCCACGACCTTCAGCTCCTGCTCCGTGAGGACACGAGCTAGCTGGGTAAAGCGTGTGTGCCTAAGCATGTGTGGGTGGACAGGCCTCTTCAAGCCAGCCCTCCTAGCTAGGTTCTTTAAGTGCTCCCTAAATGCCTTCGGCCTTAGTGGCCTTGGCTTCCCCTTTATGGTAGTCCATAGGGGGGCATCTGGCTCCCCCCTAAGCGGGTGGACCTTAAGCCACTCTGCAAGGAAGGGGGCCGACCTGATAGCTACAACCGTCCTAAGGCCTGTCTTACCACGAACTCTGAGCCTGTAGGAGCCATCTTGGAGCTCCTCAACATCCCTAACACGGAGGGATAGGAGCTCCCCAATCCTAAGGCCCGTTTCAGCGAGGACAGCAATTATGGCCCTATCACGTGGGTGCCCACAGGCCCTGATGAGGGCGGATAGCTCCTCTGGCCTAAGGATCTTATCCCTTAGGTGCTCACCGCTTGAGTACAAATCCCATATCGTTCCCTTCTCGCTTTGAAGCCAGGAGGGCAGGTTGCCATCCCTAGCCCACCTCACAAGGGCTTTAACACGGGTTATGTAGCTCCTTATGGTGAAGTCAGAGGCCCCAGAGCGGACTAGCGCCCTCTTCCAAGCTACGTATGCCTTCTTATCAAGCTCCTTAAGGCTCCTTATCCCAGCGTGCCTAACGAGGCTAAGCGCTACGTAGGCATAGGCTAGTCGGGAGCTAACCGACCTCATCCTATCGTACCTATCCAGGAAGAACTCCTCAAGCTCCCCCCTTAGCTCCTCTGGCAGCCTTGATAGAACCTTCTTAAGCTCATCTAGGCCCTCGCTGCCCACCGCCAAGGCCCCTACCACAGGCCCCCTGGGAGGCGTATAGGCTCTTGCGTCCAGGCCATGTGCTGATGCCCCCTGGCTGTGAGCGGGGGCTACCAACAGCAGGTGCTGTCGGGGGCACGGTTATAGCCTAGCAGCCGTGGCCTCACGTTAGGAGGGGCCTTGAGGGTAGCTGGCCTAGATGAGGCAGGGCGTGGCTGTGTCATCGGCCCTATGGCCATCGCAGGCATCCTAGTTGATGATGATGGCCTAAGGAAGCTATGTGAGATTGGGGTCAGGAACTCAAAGGAGCTCAGCCCAAATAGGAGGGAGGAGCTAGTTGAGGAAATCATAGCTATATCACTTGCCCACGTAGTAGTCCTCATCCAGCCTAGATGGCTTGACATGGCAGTAATGCGTGGTGGCCTTAACAAGCTTGAGGCCAGGGTGATGGCCAACATAATAGATGCCCTTAGGCCTGATGTAGCATATGTAGATGCAAGCGATATTGTTGAAGCTAGGTTCGCAAGCATGATACGCTCCTGCTGCCCAATTGGGCGCTATATAAGGCTTGTAGCAGAGCACAGGGCAGATGCTAGGTACCCAGTAGTAGCTGCAGCCTCAATACTAGCTAAGGTGGAGAGGGATAGGGCAATTGAAGCCCTTAAGGAGGAGCTCTGTATTGATTTTGGCTCTGGCTACCCATCCGACCCAAGGACCATGAGGTTCTTGGAGGAGTGGTGCAT
>DQYM01000002.1 GCA_011040545.1 Candidatus Bathyarchaeota archaeon
ATGGTAGTGCGCACATAAGTGGCCAAGATAGGCCTGTAAACCCTAAGAATGCCAGCTCGCTCGGCTAATAGATAGATAGGACTGTTTAACACAGTGCCCGGCCTCCAAACACTAAATCCCCATAGCTCCTCTTCCTCCTCAAGGCTTCCCTCGAGTTCCTTAAGATGTTCCTCGAGATAGTCTTCGAGCTCCTTCCCTATTTCCACCTCCACATTTACATGGTCTTGGCGGCTAATAGTAATGGAGAGGTTGATGCTCGCTTGAAGAATTATCATTAATTTTTCGGCTCTCCATCTTACAGCTTTTTCCACATATGGAACGACACGGTCTTTTATGATATTCTTGATGATTTTAACCTTATCAGAACGAGGGAACATAGAAAGCAGGAGAACCTGAGGACCTGAGAGAGCATCTCCTATCGTGTAAATTAATGATGCCAGGTAGGACTTCCCGGTGTTATTCTTTCCCACCAGGACGGTTAGGGGCCTTAGCTCGAGCTCTGCCCTCTTTACGGGTCCGTAGTTCTCCACCTTGAGCACTGGCCAGCGTGCCATGTCTCTACTCCAGCTCTGGATTTGTTGCACTTCTTATTAAGTGTGTCGGAGCAACTTAGCTGAGCGTTTTATTCCAAGCTATAGCGGTTATACGTAGCATGGCCGCCACGCTGGGAGGCAGATGTTAGCATCTTAGCGTTTTCACCACTCCTCTTCTTCCCATTCCTCCTCCCACTCCTCTTCCTCCCAGCCCTCCTCCCACTCTTCCTCCCATTCCTCTTCTTCCCACTCCTCCTCCGCTATGCGGAGCGGGGCCATCATGCTCCCCGTCCGTGGGGGAGCCCATACTGTTTTTAAACCTTTCCTACATGGATGATGCTTCCTAGGGGGCGTAGAGGGGCCTAAGGGGATCTCTGGTCCCTAGGAGTAGCTAGCTAGAGGACGGCAAGGAGGGTTGGTAGAGGAGAGGGACAAGGCTTTTATGCTAGCCCTGGCCCAGGCTACCTGGAGCGGGGAAGATGGACTACCAATTCTATTAGGCCCTGGCTTGCCTCCCCCTTCCTTCCCTACCCTGATTTCTCAAGCCCAGGAGGTGCTGAGCCTTGGAGGTTAGCCCTAGGGAGTGGGACATACTTAAGGCACTAAGGGACCTCGGTGGCAAGGCACCTGCCCACGCCCTAGCAGAGCAGCTTAGCATTCCACTCGCTACCTTAATGAGTGATTCCCAATCCCTTGAGGGGAAGGGGCTCATCAGGTCTACTGAGGTCAGGATCAAGAGGGCACGCCTAACTGAGGAAGGGAAGCGATATGCAGAGGAGGGCCTACCTGAGAGGAGGCTAGTAGAGGCCCTCGTGGAGCTCGGCGGTAGGGCTGAGATAAAGCAGGTGGCTGAGAAGGCTAGCCTAACTGGCCAGGAGCTAGCAATTGCCCTTGGCTGGGCTAGGCGCAAGGGCTGGGTGAGCGTTAAGGAGGGCACCCTTACGCTCCTAGAAAGGCCAGGTAAGACGCCAGAGGAGGAGATCCTAGCACTGGCCTCTAGGGGCGAGGTTAGGGTAGAGGAGCTAGCCAGGAGGGGGCTTGAGGCTGCTCTAGCGAGCTTGGAGAGAAGGGGGCTTGTTGAGGTTGAGGAGGAAGCCTTCAGGATCCTTAAGATAACGGAGCTGGGCCTAAAGGCCCTTGAGGCCCCAAGGCCAGAGGAGCTCGTAAGCTGCCTAACGCCAGAGCTAATAATAACTGGCCGCTGGCGCTCCGTCCGCTTCAAGCGCTTCAATCTAGAGGCACCTGGCCTACCCGTTTACCCTGGCAGGATGCACCCCGTCCAGGAGGTAGTAGAGGAGATAAGGGAGATATTCCTTGAGATGGGCTTCCAGGAGATAAGGGGGCCACTTGTTGAAACGGCCTTCTGGAACTTTGATGCCCTATTCACGCCCCAGGACCACCCTGCCCGTGAGATGCACGATACGTTCTACCTAGCCGATCCATCTGAGGGCGACCTACCAAGCGAGGCCATCGTCCAGGCCGTAGCTAGGACGCATGAGGATGGCTGGGAAACTGGCTCTAGGGGCTGGGGCTACAAGTGGAGGGCTGAGGAAGCCCGTAAGCTAGTTATGCGTACCCACACGACGGCCACGACCATACGCTACTTAGCTGAGCACCCTGAGCCACCAGTTTGGGTTTTCTGCATTGATCGTGTCTACAGGAACGAGCGTGTGGACTACAAGCACCTAGCTGAGTTCCACCAGATTGAGGGCATAGTCATGGACGTTAACGTGGGCCTGAGGGACCTAATGGGCATACTAGCTGAGTTCTACAGGAAGCTTGGCTTTAGGAAGATCCGCTTCTGGCCTAGCTACTTCCCCTACACAGAGCCATCGCTTCAGAGCACCGTTTACTCACCAGAGCACAAGGCCTGGATAGAGCTCTGTGGCGCAGGCGTATTCAGGCCAGAGGTCGTGAGGCCATTTGGCGTTAAGCACCCCGTCCTAGCCTGGGGAGGGGGCCTGGAGAGGCTCGTCATGCTCAAGCTAGGGGTTAAGGACATAAGGAAGCTGTATCGGAACGAGCTCAGCTGGCTGAGGGGGTTGCCGATATGCCCGTGATAACGCTCCAGAGGGACCGCTTCTGCGAGCTCCTCGGCCGTGAGATGAGCATACAGGAGCTTGAGGAGTGGCTGCCCTGGATAGGGCTTGATATTGAGGACGTAGGGCCAGATTACATAAAGGTTGAGTACAACCCAAACCGCATGGACTTCTCAAGCCCAGTTGGTATAGCAAGGGCGCTTAAGGGCCTCCTTGGCCTTGAGCTTGGTCTCCCACGCTACGAAGTAAGGGAGGGGCCAGTTGAGCTATTGGTTGGGCCAGCGGTGG
>DQYM01000013.1 GCA_011040545.1 Candidatus Bathyarchaeota archaeon
CTAGACTTAAGCGGTGATGTGAAAATCGTGAAGACCAAGAAGGCATCCTATGAGGCTAGGACCATCTTGATAGCTACAGGCTCATCGCATAGGAAACTAGGCGTACCAGGGGAGGAGGAGTTTAAGGGGAAGGGCGTGAGCTACTGTGGCCTATGCGATGGCCCTCTCTTTAGGGGCAGGCGTGTTTTAGTTGTCGGAGGTGGGAATGCAGCTGCTACTACGGCTCTCTTCCTCTCTGACCTCGCTTCTGAGGTCTTCCTGGTACATAGGAGGGACGTTTTGAGGGCCGAGGAGGCCCTGGTCAAGAGGCTGGCCGAGAAGGGTGTTAAGCTGATTCTAAACTCCGTGGTAGTAGCTATAGAGGGCGATGAGGTCGTTAGGAGAGTGAGGCTTAAGAACGTGCGAACAGGTGAGGAACACAGCCTTGAACTTGATGGCGTATTCATCCAGGTAGGTGAAGTACCAAATAGCGAGCTAGCAGCTAGGGCTGGCGTTAAAGTGGACGAGAGGGGCTTCATAATAGTTGATGAAAGGCAAAGAACCAATATCCCTGGCGTTTATGCAGCTGGCGACGTAACGAATCATCCCATTAAGCAGGTGGCTACGGCCGTGAGCCAGGGCGTGGTAGCTGCCGTTAATGCCTATGGCTTCGTAAAGCGCCCATACTGGTTCAGATGAACTTCACGCCCAGGTCGGGCTGGCCGATGCGCTTGCCCATGGTTATCAATAGTGGCGTCAGCATCTCCAGGGCTCTTGAGTAAGCCAGGGGGCCACCGTCCAATGGCCTTAGCTCAGGTATGTCCCGCACGAGCTCCATCACGGTGCGCTTGGCATCCACATCGTCCCCGCAGACCACTACATCACCCCTCACGGGCTCAGGCACGTTCAAGAGCAAGTTGGCTGAGACCGTGTGGAAGGCAGATACGACCTTGGCCTCTGGGAGCAGGGAAGCTATGAGCTCAGCAGCTGAGCCCTCAGGCGGTAGGTCAGTCATCAAGCCGAAGTCCTTCTTCACCATGGGGACCACGGGGCTGATCGCTATGACGCCAGGCCTTAGGCGCTCCTTAAGGGCCTCGCACGTAGGCTTAACGCCCACGAAGGGTATGGTGAATACAATTACATCGGCTTCCCCCACCACATCTTGGTTCAGGCCGTGCCCGAACTCGTATTCAGCTCCAAGGGCCTTCAGCCTCTCGCTGAGCTCGCCAGCTACCCGCTTTGCCTTCTCGGCCCTCCTAGAGCCTATGAGCACCTCGTGGCCAGCCAAGGCCCACCTAAGCGCTAGGCCAGGCCCCTGATGGCCTGTCCCACCTATGAGGGCTATCCTAAGCGAACGGGCTCCCAAGCCCTCCACCGACCCTGGGGCCCTAGGGTCGCTTATTTAGCTGCTGCCTTGCCACGTGCTAACAAGAAGATGGCCAAGCCTATTATGAGCGTGGTGGTGCCAGCCAAGCCGAGGGCCAAGTTGACGACCAAGTTCCTCGTGGTAAACGAAACCGAGGCGAAGAGCTTCACGTCCAGCTCCTCATCAGATACGTTCTGGATCGCTATGAAGCCAGGTGAGACGATGTAGAGGGACGGCGTGAAGGGGAGCGCTAGGACGTAGATCCTGCATGGTATATCCGCAGATACCTCCCTCACGCCCATGACCCCGTAGGCCGCTCTGGACGGAGGACCCCTGGATATGTCGTAGGCCTCCTCAGGGCTCTCAAGGACGTAGAGGTTGAACTCACCAGGCCCAAGGGCCTTGGCCTCCACGTGTATCACGCCCTTGTAGGATTTGAGGTTAATACATGCGGGTATTGCGCCAGAGGCATGGCCAAGGCTTAGCACGCACACGCTACCAGGATTCCTGAGCACATGGACAAGCTCCCCCTCCAGCTTGACACATGGCTTCAGGCCTTCCTCGTGCTCCTCCACTACGATGTGGAGCTCCTCGGCGTAAGCTCCCTCAAGGCCCAGCTCGACGTGGCATTCTGTCGTCCCCCTGGCCTCGTAGAGGGGCTCATACTCCTTGCCGAGGCTCCAGAGGAGGAAATCGGCATCATCGAGGACGTAGAGGTTGAAGGGCCTCCTGGGCATCGATGTCTCCGTGGCCGTGAAGGAAAGGGTTACGTTCCCTCCTTCCTCTGGAGGGCCGTAATACCCAACGGTCAGGTTGAAGACAGCGTACGTCCTGCCTTCCTCGATGAGCAGGATCTCCTCGAAGGGCCATGCCTCAGAGGACCAGGCTGGCTCTAGGCTTACCACCTCATCGATCAGGGCCACGGCCATGGTGATGCGCACGTCTATGAACAGGGCGGAGAGCAAGAGCACGATGCCAACGGCCATCAGGGCGTAGGCCACGTTAGATCTCCTCAAGGCCATTTACCTCCCAATAACCCCTGAGATGGCCCTGTATAAAAAGGATCGTGTTGTGTGGCGTGGCTCCGTGGTTCACGGCTCCCTCAAGAAAGCTTAAAGTGGCCAGGGCGCAGGGTGCGATTAGGCGATGGGCTTGAAGAAGGTCTCGGTGGAGGAGCTGCTTGAGAAGGCCAAGAAGCCAGCTAAGCTCGCTTCACCCTACCACCGCTTCTACGAGGGGAAGGTCCAGGTCATGCCCAAGTGCGCCATAAGGACCTTCTACGACTTCGCCATCTGGTACACGCCTGGCGTGGCCCAGCCCTGCCGTGAGATAAAGGAGGACCCCGACCTGAGCTTCTACTACACGAACCGCTGGAACTACGTAGCTGTCGTGAGCGATGGCTCAAGGGTCCTAGGCCTAGGCGATATAGGGCCTGAGGCTGGCATGCCAG
>DQYM01000245.1 GCA_011040545.1 Candidatus Bathyarchaeota archaeon
AGGCCGAAGAGCAAACCGGTGGCTGGCTCGCCGAAGAAGGCCCTTATCATAGTGGGCGATGCCATGGAAGCACAGGGGATATTTTACCCGTTCTGGCGCCTGAAGTAAGCTGGCATGGCGGTTGGGGCTGCCCTCGGCGTTCTGCTGATGAGGCGTAAGTAGGGCGCTCGGTGCTGTCCTTCATCCTTGTGGAGTGGTTGCTAGCTGGGTCTTTCGATTAGTGTAGGATGGCCGCGAGCTTCAGCCCTCTCCTCTGTTGCGGCCTACCTTCCATGTTAGATGATCCTACGTGGTGGAGGGGCCTTGGTGGTTTCATTTCTTAGCCTCATCGTTAAGACCGCGCTCCCTCAAGAGCGCGCGAGGGCGACCCCATGAGGAAGCCCGTTGTGATCGAGGTCCTGGTGGAGGATCCATCTGATGAGCGCGAGAGAGCACTAATAGAACTCGTAAAGCGCGTCGCCTCGGCCTACGAGGGGCAGGTTGAGGTCCGCATCTTCACCTGGGCTGGCCCTCACGAGCACGTGTTCTCCTTGGGTGTGCTCGATGCCTATAAGATGCACGCTTGCCCAGCCGTGGTGGTTAACGGTTTCATCGTAGCAGCTGGTAGGGATCCCACGGAGCAAGAGCTAAGGGAGGCCATAGAGAAAGCCCTGAGAACGGGCGAGTTCAGGATCTCCAGGTGCCTCTAGAAGCCTTCAGCAGTGGGCAAATGAGCTTAACGGAGCTCGGCAGGGAGCTGGGCATCTGCAGGTCGGTGCTCCCTAGTATGTAGCGTGAGCTAGGCCAACCTTATGGTCTCAAGCACAGAGGGCGCTAGCGCCCTCATCTTCGGCTTACCGAGCTTCTTCCTCAGGGAGCTATTTATGAACTCCTCCATCTTAAGGCACCTGCTCTTCTCCCCATGCCCAAGCAGGATTAGCCTTGGCTTTGGCTGTATGTTGTATAAGAAGGCCCTTAGCTGCCTATCATCTGAGTGGCCAGTAAAGCCCTCTATGGCCTCAACACGCATGTTTATCCTTACTATCCTTACCTTCCCATTTTCCATCCTAGTTTCAAACTCACGTAGGCCCCTTACTATTCGGCCACCTAGCGTCCCCTCTATCTGGTAGCTCACGAATATGAGCGTGTTCCTTGGGTCCTCTGCTAGGCCCTTTAGGTACTCAACGGATGGCCCACCCTCAAGCATGCCTGAGCTGGCCAGTATGATGCATGGCCCACCTTCTATTATGGCCTGCCTCTCGCTTGGGTGATCTACTGTCGTGAAGAACTCTGCCTCAAATGGGTTTGTATCCCCATGCTGTATGCTAGCCCTAACCCTTGAGGCCAAGAAGTCGGAGAAGGTTATGTGTATGGCCGTTGCCTCAGATATCATGCCATCTATGTACACGGGGGCCTCAATCAGCTTGCCCTCACGCATGTACTTATCAATTACAAGCATCATTTCCTGTGCCCTACCGACGGCTGGCACTGGTATGAGGACCTTCCCTCCTTTCTCAAGCGTTTCATTTACAACGCTAACGAAGGCTGCTTCTGCATCTGGCCTCGGTGGGACCTGCTCACCACCGTAGGTGCACTCCATTATCAGCGTTTCAACACGGGGGAACTCCCTTGCTGCTGGCTCAAGGAGCATGGTCTTCCCGAACTTGAAGTCGCCAGTGTAGATTACGTTGTGGAACCCCCTACCTATGTGGAGGTGGACTATAGCTGAGCCAAGTATGTGGCCTGCGTTGTAGAACGTGAGCTTAATATCAGGCGTTATATCCGTAACGACGCCATAGCCAAGCGTTATGGTATGCAGTATGGCATCCCTAACGTGCCTCTTCTCATAGGGCGGTATGCGGCCTTGCTCGCCCAGGACCTTTAGGAAGTCGTTCTGGAGCAACGTCATTAAGTGGGCTGTCGGTGGCGTACAGTAAACTGGGCCATCGTAGCCATACTTAAACAGGTAGGGCACGAGGGCACAGTGGTCTAGGTGGGCATGCGTTATCACAACTGCATCAAGCGTTGAGAGGTCAAGCTGTGGGTTATCAAGCCTTGGGAAGGCACTTGGGCTCCCAAGGGCACCTGGGTTCAGCCCGCAATCAAGTAGGACGGAGCTCTCCTTCGTCCTAACAAGTATGGCTGAGCGGCCTACCTCCCTAAAGCCGCCTAGACAGGTTACGGTTACCTCACCTACCGAGAAGAGCGGGGGCCTAAAGGCCCTTTCACCGATCACACGTAGTATCCGCTCCCTCTCCCTAGCCTCGTGGTATAGCACGCTGTAGAAGGACCTAAGAGTCTTTGAGGGCCTAGCTGGGCTCCTAAGTATCCTTGGCTTCCACTTCGTCCTCTTCACTATCTCCTTTAGGAGCGTGCCATTCTTCCCTATGACTAGGCCTGGCTTACGGGCCTCTATTATGACCTCCCCTACGCTTGGGTCAAATGTTATGTTCATTATACCAGCTTCCTTTGGCACGAGGGATAGTATCTCACGTTCTACAGCTTCCTCATCCTTCCTTACCTCTATATCTGGCCTTACTACTATTCGCTTCTTTATGGTGCTGACTATATCTGCTATTATGTAGCCCTGATCAAGCAGGATCTCTGGGTTCTTCACGAATATAGCTATGGCTGGCCCCTCAAATTCTATCCTCGTGAAGCCGACCTCTGGCGGTAGCTTCTCAGCAATATATCGTCGCATGTCCTGTATCGTTATCTGGCTCATAGGCCATCAGCCTGCTAACTTTTTCTTCTCCTCCTCTGTTAGCTCCCTATAGCCCTCCTCTGTTATGACT
>DQYM01000115.1 GCA_011040545.1 Candidatus Bathyarchaeota archaeon
CATCTGAGGCAGATGTAGAGAAGATAGGCCTTATGATGTCGGGCAAGCTAAAGGAGGTTGATGGCTAATGGCAATAGGTCTTAAGCTAAGGCTCCCAATAGAGTTTAGGATAGAGAAGAGGCTTCAGGTAAGCAGTAGGCTTAGGATAGGCATATCACTTGCCTCCCTAGGCTTAGCCCTAGCCCTCTCCTCCCTTATATTTGCCCTAGGTGGGCTAAGCCCACTAGCTGTCTATGGGACTACCTTCTCCTGGATATTCGGCACGTCTGCTGGCCTATCCTTCTTGATCGTGAAGGGGATACCACTGCTCCTCTGTGCCGTAGGCCTGGTCGTGGCCTTTAGGGCCCAGGTGTGGAACATAGGGGCAGAGGGGCAGCTGCTGCTTGGGGCCGTGGCCTCAGCTGGCCTAGCGCTCTTCGTCATGCCAAGTGCCCCAGCCCCAATCCTCATACCACTTATGTTCATTTCTGGCTTCCTAGCTGGGGCAGGCTGGGCGCTTATACCAGCTATCCTAAAGGCAAAGCTAAACGTAAACGAGGTCATAACCACGCTCATGATGAACTACATAGCCTCAAAGCTAGTTGAATACCTCATCTATGGCCCCTGGAGGGGGAAAACCACCTGGGGCTTCCCCTACACCGACCTAATACCACCTAATGCTGTCCTCCCAACCGTGCCTGGGACGAGCATCCACTGGCCAACGCTCATCCTAGCCCTGGCCTCCGCTATTATCGTATTTATGCTCATGGAGAGGACTAGCCTAGGCTATGAGGTAAAGGTCTTCGGTGGCAACCCCGACTTAGCTAGGGCAGCTGGGATAAGGCCGAGCAAGATAATAATACTAACCATGTTGATAAGCGGTGGCCTCGCTGGCCTAGCTGGCGTTGGGGAGCTAGCTGGCATACACAAGAGGCTTAGGAACCCGCTCCACATATCAGCTGGCTATGGCTTCACGGCCATAATAGTAGCTTGGCTGGCTAGGCTAAACCCAATTGCCTGCATTCTCTCAGCCCTCTTCATGGGTGCCCTCCTGGTGGCTGGCTACGTAATGCGCTCAAGCATGAGCGTTTCAGAGGCCTCCGTTAACATATTCAATGGCCTCATACTGGCCTGCATCGTCGCTGGCGAGGTCATGCTTAGGTACAAGGTCAGGGTAAGCCTCTCCTGGCGTGGCCGTAGGAGGGGGGTGGGCAATGGACCTGGTCGGGCACATGCTCCACGTGGCCATTAGGAGCGGGACGCCACTCCTGCTTGCTGCCCTAGGCGAGATATTCGCTGAGCGATCTGGCGTCATGAACCTCGGCATAGAGGGCATGATGCTGGTCGGCGCCATAACTGGCTTCGCAGTTGCCCTTGCCACGGGCCAGCCTTGGCTAGGCCTCCTTGCTGCCTGTGCTGCTGGCCTCCTGATGTCCCTTATCCACGCCTTCCTATCCATAAGCCTCTACGCTAACCAGGTCGTATCTGGGCTCTCCCTCTCCATGCTCGGCCTTGGCCTAAGCAGCTTGATGGGCTATGCCTACGTTGGCGTTGCCCTCCCATCCCGCATCCTCCCCTCGCCCGTGCCTGGCCTAGCTGACCTACCAGTAGTAGGGCCTGCTCTATTCTGCCAGGACCCAGTTGTATACCTAGCCCTAGCCCTAGCCATTGCCTCCTGGTTCGTGCTATACAAGACGAAGTGGGGGATCATGATAAGGGCCACGGGCGATGATCCTAGTGCAGCAGATGCTATGGGCATTAATGTCTACTTGGTCCGCTACATCTGCGTTGCCTTTGGTGGTGCCCTAGCTGGCCTAGCAGGTGCCTACCTATCGCTCGTGCTCACCCCCGCCTGGGTTGAGTGCATGACGGCTGGTAGGGGCTGGATTGCCTTTGCCCTAGTCATATTCGCCCTCTGGGACCCACTGAAGGCCATACTAGGTGCCTACCTATTTGGCGCTACGGAGGCCCTCCAGTTCTACATACAGGCTAGCTTAGGCGTAGATGCCACGCTACTGGGCATGATGCCGTACGTGGCTACCATACTGGCCATGCTAGTAGCAGCAAGCGAGGTGCTTAGGAAGCGCCTAGGGGCACCTGCTGCCCTTGGGAAGCCATACATAAGGGAGGAGAGGGTGATCTAGCCCCATCTTCTTCAATCCCTTTCTCGGGCTCTGCCCCATCCGTGCCCACCTGGGCATAGTTGCCTCACCTTGCCCACCCTCTTGCCTTGAATACGGCATATGCTGCGTTTGCCAGTATAGCGATGCCACTCAGGATGTATGCCATGCCGACCACGCTACTTATCATCGTGAGCCCTATCGTGATGAAGAGCATCCCTACTATGGTAAGGCTGGTGCCAATCACGTAATTGCCCCACCATTTAGGTGGCGTTCCGATTGCACATAAGATGAACACGACGAGGGCCATGAGGCCACGTTCTAAGGTGGGTAGCATTATTATGTTGGCTGGCCACCACGGCATAGGAGCAAATAATATGAGTAGACCCAGGGCTAGGAATACCAAGGACCCCAGCTTAGCAGCCATCTCATGCCCTACCCTAGTGCGCCTCACGGCCGTGAACCCCTCAGTCCGTGCCGTGGAACTTACATCTGTATTTACTCTCAATCCCTTTCTCGGGTTCCACTAGTGCCCGACCCGAATCCTCTGGCTCTTGTGAACTTCATGGCGTGAGGTGATGGGTGATGAAGAAGATAGAAAGAGTCAAGAAACTCCGGGTTAAAACTGAATGCAGCAGATGCGGGGCTATGATA
>DQYM01000236.1 GCA_011040545.1 Candidatus Bathyarchaeota archaeon
ACAACGAAGGTTTATAAATCTTAGTGCCTCTCCACCTTGCCGTAGAACTTCGTCCACTTCAGCTTCCTTGGGTCCCTACGGAGCTTCAGGTAGTTCTTTCGGCACTTGCTTGAGCAGAACCAGAGTATGCGGCCATCGTTACGCACGTACATTATGCCAGTGCCAGGCGGTATCTCATGGCCACAGAAGGAGCAGTGCCTTAGCCTTGGCATCGCCCTTGCCACCTCACCATCACTCTATCTTGCGGGCCTCACGCTCTGTTTCCCTTAGCATGAGTATGTCGCCTAGCCTAACTGGCCCCTTCACGTTTCGGGTGAGGATACGGCCCCTATCCCTCCCCTCAAGTATGCGGACCCTGACCTGCGTTATCTCACCAGTTACGCCAGTCCTCCCTATTATCTGGACTACCTCTGCTGGCGTTGGCTTCTCCTCGCTGCTCAAGCCCCTCCACCAGCTCTAAGCTCCTTCACGGACCTTATTATTTGTTCAACTAGCTCAGCAGCCTCCCCTGGCTCTATTATACATGCAGATGAGGCTGAGACGTTTATGCCAGCAGCCTTGCCCAGCTCGGCCTTTGATGGCACGTATATGTATGGGATGCCCTTCTCATCGCAGAGTATGGGCAGGTGGGCTACTATCTCAGGTGGATCTACGTCCTCTGCTATGAGGACTAGCTTTGCCTGGCCCCTCTCAACTGCCTTCGTGGTCTCATTTACGCCCTTCTTTATGGCCTTCTTGCCCGCTGACTCACGAGCCCTCCTAAGGGCCTCTAGGGCTGCCTCTGCCAGCTCAGGCGGGACCTCAAACTTCACGTAGAAGGGCTTGCTCATCGCCCTCACACCTCAGGCTTGCCATGCCTAACCACGGAGGGGGATTTAAGCCTTCAGGTTCAGCTTGCCCACCCCTGATGTAAGAGCGGATGTGCTTGCCTAAGGACAACCTAATCAGCTGGTGAGGAGTAGGGAAACCCTCAAATAGCTAAGGGCGTCTGGCGGATGATAAGGTGGTAGAGTTGAGGGAGCACATAAAGAACACGAAGAGCCTATGCCCTGAGTGCAAGGCCGTTATAGATGCCGTTGTCTACGCTGAGGATGGGAAGGTATGGATAGAGAAGGAGTGCCCAGCCCACGGGCGCTTCAAGGATGTCTACTGGAGCGATTACGAGCTCTACAAGAGGGCGCTTAGGTTTGACTACATAGGCAGTAAGCTTGAGAACCCAAGGACCAAGGCCGAGAGGGAGTGCCCCTACAACTGTGGCATATGCGATATGCACAAGACGTACACGGTGCTTGGCATAATAGATGTAACCAATAGGTGCAACCTGAACTGCCCAATCTGCTTTGCCCACGCAGGTGCAGTAGGCTACGTCTACGAGCCAACTAAAGAGCAGATAAGGGCCATGCTTGAGAACCTACGTGCTAACAGGCCCGTCCCAACACACGCCCTCCAGTTCTCAGGTGGTGAGCCAACCGTTAGGGAAGACCTACCTGAGCTAGTTAGGATGGCCAGGGAGGTCGGCTTTAGGCACATTGAGGTGAACACGAACGGCATAATGTTGGCCAAGAGCCTTGATTACTGCCGTGAGCTAGTGGAGGCAGGCGTTGATACCTTCTACCTCCAGTTTGATGGCACTAAGCCAAAGGCCTATGAGGTAGCTAGGGGCAGGAACTTATTCCCAATGAAGGTGAGGGCACTTGAGAACCTACGCAAGGCTGGCTGCAGGAGCGTTGTGCTCGTCCCAACCTTAGTTAGGGGCGTGAACGATGACCAGATAGGTGAGATAATTGAGTTCGCATATAAGAACCGTGATATAGTACGCTGCGTTAACTTCCAACCAGTCTCCATAACTGGCCGAATAGACTACTCAAAGCGGGAGGAGATGAGGATAACCATACCCGACCTAATGCACCTAGCCGAGGAGCAGACGAAGGGCCGAATAAAGGTAGGTGATTGGTACCCAGTACCGACAGTAGTCCCAATCGCCCAGCTAGCTACTAAGCTCCTAAACCACCCGTACCCAGAGTTCTCATGCCACCCGCACTGTGGCATGGCCACGTACATACTGCCGACCTGGCGTGGCTACAAGCCCATAACTGCCTTTGCTGATGTAGATGAGCTCATAGATGCCATAGATGCAGCCATAGGGCTTGAGAACAAGGATGCCATGATGAAGGCCCTCAAGGAGGCAGTGAAGAAGCACGTTAGTAAGCGCTTCTTGCTTAGGCACTTCCTCCCAGTAGCCCTAAAGGGCGATTACAGCTCCCTAGCTAAGCTACATCACAAGATGATAATGATAGGCTCCATGCACTTCATGGATCCATACAACTTTGATGTAGATCGTGTCCAGAGGTGCATAATCCACTACGCAACCCCAGATGGTCGGATCATACCCTTCTGCTCTTATAACAGCATTCACAGGCCTGAGGTAGAGAGGGCCTTCAGCATTCCATTAGAGGAATGGAGAGGTAGCAGGGCCTAGGGAGGCTAATTGCAAGGCTAAGGCCCATGTATTTATGGCCATAACAGCTCCAGCACTAGGTAGGGGGCTAAGGCCTATATCTAGTGCTCTTAAGCTAGCCCTAGGCCAGCTCAATTGCTCCTGAGCACAGGGCCTGTGAAGGGATGTGTGAAAAGCGTTCTAAAGGCTCAGCTAGCCCTCCTCATCCTAGCTGAGGTGATGAAGGTGGGGATGAGGCTAGTCAGCGTAACGCTGCCAGAGAAGTACCTTGAGGGGCTTGAGG
>DQYM01000192.1 GCA_011040545.1 Candidatus Bathyarchaeota archaeon
ACATAGGCATGTCCCACTTCGCCCTTAGCTCCGTGGCAGCAGCCCCTGACCTGGTAGAGGAGCTGACCCCGATCATGGGGGCCGATGAGAAGCACTGGGCAAGCGGGCAGACGGGCGTAGAGACGGGCAGCCCCCGCATGATAAGGATGCATATGCGTGGCAAGGTCAAGCCCTTCAAGCCAGAGGAGTGGCCAGATGTGGTCGTGAGGGCATTCGAGATCCTGAGTGAGAACAACTGGGTCCCCTGCGCCACGCTCATAATTGGCCTGCCAGGCGAGACGGAGAAGGACGTTGAGCTTACCATAGACCTCGTGGAGCGCCTGAGGCCGTTCAAGAGCCTGATAGTCCCCCTGTTCTTCGTGGCCATGGGCATCCTGAGGCGCAAGGGCTACAGGGGCATGAGGCTAGAGGACCTGAACGCCAGGAGGGCGGAGCTCCTGCTCAAGGCATGGAGGCACAACTTGCTCTGGGCCCCGACCCTCATCAGGGAGTACCTGAGGAACACCATGAGGAACAAGTTCATGGCCCTTGGGACGGCCCTGGTCCTGAGCTACGGCGTCAGCGTGGGACTGAGGGCCATAGAGAAGTGCGAGAGGGAATACGGCTGGGACCTCCTGGCCATGAGGAAGGACTTGATAGAGGGACGAGCCTCCATAACGCCGAGGAGCTTGAAGCCCCTTAAGTGGGCCATGAAGCTGATCGCAGCCATCAAGGGCTGATGGGCCTGAACCTGTAGGTCGGCCAGGCTGGCCAAGCATCCGTGCTTGGGCCAACGAACTCCACTTTAACACGCATCCCAACCTTGAGTTCCTCTTGCTTTACGCCCACGAGCCTGCCTGGCAACCTCACCCCTTCATCCAGCCTCACGAGGGCGACTACGTAAGGTGCTTCCTGGGCGAACTGTGGAGGGGCGATGTGAATGATGGTGTAGCTCTCCACCACGCCCTCCCCCTTCAGCTCAACCCACTCCATATCGCTCCCATAGCAATCTGGGCAGACGGGCCTCGGTGGCACTAGGAAGCGCCCGCAGCTCTTGCACCTGGCCCCCATGAGCTTTCCTTCCCCAACGAGCTTGTAGAAGCTATCTATCGTGAACGGGAGCTCACTTATCATGCTTATCACCCCCTCCTCAGCACATGGATCACGCAGGTAGCACCTGAGCCACCTAGGTTATGTGCTAGCCCTACTTCAGCATCTGGCACCTGGCGACCCCTCTCAGCCTCGCCAGTTAGCTGGAGGAAGAGCTCGTATATCTGAGCTGCACCAGTAGCACCAACTGGATGCCCCTTTGCCTTTAGGCCACCAGATACGTTTACTGGTATATCGCCATGTAGGTCCGTCCTCCCCTCCTCAATCATCTTCCCACCCTCGCCCTTCCTGCAGAGGCCTAGATCCTCATATGCTATTACCTCGGATATCGTGAAGCAATCGTGGACCTCTATTACATCTAGGTCCTTAATCGGGTCCTCTATGCCAGCCATCTCGTAAGCTTGCCTTGCTGCCTCCTTAGTTGACTTCAAGCTCGTTAGGTCCTCCCGCTCGTAGAGGCCTATGTAATCGCAGCCCTGGCCAGTCCCTATTACGTAAACTGGCGTATCCGTGAAGCGCTTAGCTATCTCTGGCTTCGTCAGTATGGCACAGGCCGCTCCATCGCTTATTGGGCAGCAATCGTACAGCTTAAGGGGCCAGGCTATAACACGGCTTGATAGCACCTTCTCAAGCGTAACTGGCTTCTGGAAGTGGGCCTTTGGGTTCAGAGCTCCATACTTATGGGCCTTCACGGCCACTAGGCCTAGCTGCTCCTCCGTCGTGCCATACTTGTGCATGTGGGCTACAGCCATTAGGGCGTAGAGGCCTGGGAAGGTAAGGCCATGCCACTGCTCAAACGGGTGGTCGGACGCAAGGGCGAGGAACTCCGTGCTCTCAGCCGTGGTGCGGTGTGTCATCTTCTCAACGCCACCGACGAGGGCCACATCTATCAAGCCAGATTTTATGGCCATGACAGCACACCTAAAGGCCACGCCAGATGAAGCACAGGCATTTTCAAAGCGTGTAGAGGCCCTAGGCACTAGGCCAACCCAATCGGCACAAATAGGCCCCCAGTGCCCCTGGTGCTCCCAGCCCTCGCCAGCCATATTGCCCACGAATATGGCCTGTATATCACGCTTTGGATCTAGCTCAGGGCAACGCTCAAGGGCCTCCTTGAAGGCCAGGGAGAAGAGCTCTCGGACGGAGAAGCCAGGTAGCTTGCCAAACCTCGTCATGCCAACAGATACTATAGCAGCAAGTGGCTCACCCTTCAAGGCCCATCCCGCCTGAAGCAGGGGCCACGTAGGAAAAGCCTTCACACGACTACTGGCTAGGCGTGGCTTGCCACTAGGCTAGGTAGCCATAGGGGGTTGTTAGGGCAAAAACAGATGGGCTTCCTGTGCCATGCTCCTTCCTACATCACCCTGAGGGCGGTGGTGGAGGTGGTGGATAGTATGCTGCAGTTGGCATTGTTGTTGGCTTCCGCCTTAGGAGCAGGACAACTACAACGATTATTATCACGATGACTATAATAGCACCTATGATAATGAGCAGCATTGGATCAATGCCAAATGTAGGTGTTGGACCAGGGCCAGAGGGCACCACTGACTTTGATGCAGTCCATAGGATGGCGTTCTTCACCATATCCCTTATGGTGCTATCAACTACGTTATCGCACCATATGAAGACGACCCTCCCCTTGCTCGGGCT
>DQYM01000097.1 GCA_011040545.1 Candidatus Bathyarchaeota archaeon
CTAGCTGCTGAGGCAAGCCTAAGGGCTAGCTCAGGTGCTATACCTGGCCTGCTTGAGGCAACTGGCGTTGGATAGCTCTTCAGGCCTAAGGCATTGCCGAGCAGGTAGGCTATTATGCCCAGGCCACCAATTATGCCCCTTATGGCCGTTAGGCGTGGCGATATGTATAGTGGCCCTAGCCTGTACGTCCTATCTGAATCCACTATCAGCACGGTGATGTGGATGCCGAGCTTAGATCTAACCTGCTTAGCTATCCACCTTGCTATTCTAGTGGCCTCTCTAGGCTCAAGTGGTATGGAGACGTAGGAGAAAGGCAAGTTTGATCCATCTATCCCTCCCTCAGAGCCCCACGTCAGAGCTGTTAGTAGTCCTGTGAGCCTAAGAGCTACTTGCTTGTGGGCTGCCCCTTCTTTAATTGGGTAAGACCTAAGCTTAGCTATGGTTTCTGGCCTTAGATGGCAAAAGGGGCCTAAGAAGTAGCCCCAAACCCACTTAACCCATAGTGCTAGGGCTTTTGAGAGGGAGCTAGGCTTGATCCTTGCCTCATCTACTATTCTCCCCAGCGATGTGCATATTGCTTTCTCAGAGATGGCTAGGAAATCTCCATCCCTTGCATGCTTCCCTATGGCCTTGATGATCTCCGCTATGAAATCCGTCCCAGGCCTCCAGTAGCGTGTCCTAAAGGCCCTAACTAAGATCCTCGGCTTCCCCTTACGCAAGCCCTCTACCTTCCCTCCTGGCCTACCCTCCCTCAAGCCTTAAAGCACGCTTAACTCAAGCGGGCCTTGGTGCTAGCAGTTGGCTGAGGTGAAGAGCAGGAAGGACGACCACATCAAGATATGCCTTAAGCGTGATGTCCAGGCTAGGGGCACTAGCACTTGGCTTGAGCACGTATGGCTAATCCACTCTGCCGTCCCAGCTGCTGATTATGAGGCCATAGAGCTTAGGACGAGCTTCCTAGGCCATGAGTTCTCAGCACCAATAGTTGTCTCTGCCATAACTGGTGGGACGAAGCTAGGTGCCTCGCTGAACGCAGCTATTGCCGAGGCAGTTGAGGAGCTCGGCTTGGGCATGGGCGTTGGGAGCCAGAGGGCTGCCCTTGAGGACCCAGGCGTGGCTAGCACATTTAAGGTGGCCCGTGAGAGGGCTCCAACTGCCTTCATCATGGCTAACATAGGCTACTCAGAGGTAGCAAGGGGGCTGCCCTTGAGCAAGCTGGAGGAACTAGTTTCCATGATTGAGGCAAATGCACTTGCCATACACTTGAACCCACTGCAGGAGGTAGTCCAAGCAGAGGGCAAGCCAGGTGGCCAAGCCTTCTTGGATAGGCTAGCCGAGATCACCGACCACCTTGGTGTGCCAGTGGTCGTTAAGGAGGTTGGCTCTGGCATATCAGCTGAGGTCGCCCGTGAGCTTGAGCGTAGGGGCGTGGCTGCCGTAGATGTAGCAGGGGCAGGTGGGACGAGCTGGGCAGCTGTTGAGCACTACAGGGCGCTCAAGGCCCACGATGAGCTTAGGGCCCGCCTTGGCCAGACCTTCTGGGATTGGGGCATACCTACGGCAGCAAGCGTGCTTGAGGTTGCCTGCACTACTAGCCTCTCGGTTATAGCATCAGGTGGCCTTAGGACGGGCCTTGATATAGCTAAGTGCCTGGCCCTTGGTGCTGATCTTGCTGGCCTAGCTTGGCCAGTTCTAAGAGAGGCCATAAAGGGGCCTAAGGCCGTTAAGTGGCTCCTAGAGGCCCTCATGGAAGAGCTCAGGGCCACCCTTTTCATAACTGGCTGTAAGCGCCTAGCCGACCTAAGATCTAAGCCCGTAGTGCTAACTGGCCCACTTGCGGAGTGGGTTAGGGCCAGGGGCCTTGATATCAGGAGGCGCTCCCAACGCCCCCTTGGGCTAGGAAGTTAATGGAGGCAGCACATAGAACCCTAGATGCTAGCTCAAGGTGCTCTACTAGCACGTACTCATCATATGAGTGGGCTAGCCCTATGGAGCCTGGCCCATATATTATGGTCGGTATGCCCCTGGCCCTCAGGTAGTGGGCATCCGTGCAGGCTGGCATGATGGCCCCCTCAATTGGAAGGCCAAGCACCTCCTCGGCAGCTGACTTAAGGGCGCTAAACAGGTAGGAGCTCGTGCTGGTAAAGCTAGGCTCAACCCTAGCTAGGGCCTCAAGGCTAATGGCCTCCCCTAGGCCAGATAGGAGCCCCTCTGCCTCCTCAATTACCTGCTCCGTGCTTAGGCTCGGTGGCACCCTCATGTCTAGCTCAACCTCACAGCTCTCAGGTACCATGTTGACCTTCGTCCCGCCCCTGATGGTGCCTACGTTAACGGTTATACGAGAGCAAGCCCTCACGAAGGCCCTTGCGACCTCAGGCCTTAGCCCAAGGACATCTGAGGCAGCCTCTATTAGGCTCCCCATGCCCATGAGCACATCCCTAATCTCACCTGGTGCCTCTACCTCACGGCCATGTAGTGCTAGGACCTTATTCACGGCATCCATAGCAATCCCTATGGCATTTACGCCGAGCTCAGGGACGCTCCCATGTGCTGGCCTCCCCCTAGCCACTAGCTTGAGCCAGCAGAGCCCCCTCTCGCCAAGTATGGCCAGGTATGGCGTGCTTGGCTCAGCTATGAAGCACCCATCTGCATCCAACAGGCCCCTCTCGGCCATGTAGCCTGCCCCAAGGCGACCACCAGTTTCCTCATCGC
>DQYM01000018.1 GCA_011040545.1 Candidatus Bathyarchaeota archaeon
GCTACGAGCTTACTAGCTTTGGCTCCTTTGTGAGAGAGCAGCTAGCTCTACATATGGCCAGGGGAAACCTTATAAAAGCAGGTCGGTAGTGGCGAGGGGCCATGTGCTTACGCAAGGCAATAGTGCTAATGGCCATGCTAATGCTCCTTCTAGCAGCTATCCCCCTTAGTGAAGCAAGGGCAGCAGGAGCTCACGGCCATGGGCTCACGGCGGAGATCGCTAGGCTCCCTCAGCCCAAGGGGGCCTCTGCTATAATCGGCGATTGGGTCGTATCTGGCGATGAGCAGAGATCTAATGAGGTAATCGTGCTTACTGGCAACCTAAGGGTGCTAAGCGGTGGTCGCCTCAAGCTAATTAACATAACGCTCCTACTGAACTGCTCCTATGATGGAGAGTTCTCCATCACGGTAGAGCCAGGTGGCTCCCTCTGCATCGTGAACTCCTACATAGGCCCTTACAGGCCTGCTTTTGCCTTTGCCTTCTTGGTTAAGCCAGGTGCTTACTTCAGGGCAGCCTACAGCACCATAAGCAGGTGTGGCTGTGAGCCCGCTGGGGGCCTAACCATTTACGCTAACCATAGCTACGTAGAGGGGTGCTTGATTTCAAGCTCCCCAACTGGCCTTGAGGTGATCGGGGCTTGGAACGTATCCATCGTGTCCTGCTGCTTTACCAACTGCTCCTACTCAGATATCACCTGCTCTAATGCCCATAACTTAACGTTGGTCGGTAATTCCTTCTCAGGTATAGTTGAGGTCGTTAACTCCACGAACGTGGTCGTAGTTGATAATGTGTTCTCAGGTGGAGGTAGGGCTGGCCTCCTATTCAACCACCTAGTATCCATAGCTGAATTTGAGAACAACACGCTAGCTGGCAAGCCCATACTGCTCGTGAATAGCACGGGCAGCCAGGCCATAAGTGGCGAATACGGGCAGGTCATAGTGTTAAACTCAACCTCCATATCAATTGAGGGGCTTGTCCTCAACAACACGGTAGCTGCCATCCAGGTCTTCTACTCAAGCGTGCTCTTGAACTCCTGCATAATGGCCTTAAACCACATCAGCATCCTCTGCGGCTTCTCAAACTTAACCGTGATTGGATGTGCTATAAGCTCAAGCGATATAGGAATAGCTTGCTATGGAAATCAAACTAAATGGGCCTTTCTAAATGTGAACTCAAGCGCAATTGAAGGGAACTACTATGGCATAACAACCTGGTGGGCTATCCTAAGTGCCTACAGGAATAGGATAGCCTACAATACCATTGGCATATCCATTTCATGCCAAGAGCAAGCCCCCCTTGGCCAACTCCAAGCAATACTCAGCCCCCTTACTAGCCACCTCCCCTGCCAGGCCCCAGGCCAGCATGAGATACACTACAACAACATCTACGGCAACGTAGGGCTTGGTCTCAGGGTAGGCGATGGCTGCCCCCTGGCGAATGCTACATATAACTGGTGGAACTCAACCACGGGGCCAGAGCCCAGCTTGAGCTGGTGGGGAGGGGATAGCGAGGATCCTGAGGAGATCTACGGCGATGTCCTATACGAGCCCTGGCTCCCAGCGCCCATCCTGCCACCCGATGATGGTGAGCCACCGCTCCTATTCAAGGCCATCATGGTCGGTGGCCCACTCGTCTGTGGTCGTGTACTAGTGATAGTTGTAGCAGCAGATCCAATAGGGATCAAGGGTGCGTACTTGCTTGTAGATGGCCAGCTAGCCTACGAGGACCATAGGCCACCCTACGTCTTCACGTGGAATACCTCCGCCTGGCCAGATGGGGAGCACGCCCTAGCCATAGAGGTAGCTGACCTAGCGGGCAATAGGGCATGGGCCTACCTCTCGGCCATAGTAGATAACACGCCACCTGAGGTCCAGATAGCAGCACCAGCCGATGGAGCCATCATCAGGGGCTTTTGCTCAGTTATCGCAAGGGCCTCTGATGAGCACTTAAGCACTATTAAGCTGCTCCTAGATGGCCTCACGCTAGCGGAGTGGGATGAAGCTGGTGAGCACGCCCTTGAGCTTGATACGAGAGAGCTCTTTGATGGCCAGCATGAGCTAGAGCTAGTAGCCTACGATGAGCTAGGCCACTCATCATCCACTAGCATATCCTTCACGGTGGATAACACGCCACCAACCATAAGGGCCATATCCATATCGCCTGAGCAGCCAACGCCTAGCGAGGATGTGGTCGTGAGCGTTATCGTGGAGGATGCAGTTAGCGGTGTAGCCGAGGTCATACTTAGCTTCAACGATGGCTCTGGCTGGGCTAATACGACCATGGCCTCAGCTGGTGGAGGCCGCTATGAGGCCAAGATATCAGCTAGGCTAGCTGGCACGGTAGTCCACCTGAAGATCTACGCTCGTGATTTAGCTGGGAACTGGGCCTCCTCTGCTGAGCACTCATATAAGGTCGTGAGCCAGCTCATGCCAGCTATATTCACCATGCTTGCTATAACTGGCATGGTCATTATAGTTGGCATGGCCGTTGGCCTCTCAAGGAGGCTTAGGGCCTGAAGGGCCTAAAAACGCCCCTAGCGCCCTCCCTCCAGGGCACGGGGACCTCATCTATACGCCAGCGTGGCCTCACGTAGCTCTCCCCTATGGGCGTCCTAATGCCAGACTGGTAGGCCAGCAGGCCCGTCCAAGCTATCATGGCCCCATTATCTAGGGCTAGCTCCCTTGGCACGACGGCGAACCTAGC
>DQYM01000075.1 GCA_011040545.1 Candidatus Bathyarchaeota archaeon
CCTCTCGCATAAGATCTTGCGCCTCTGGGCAGATGCCTTAACTGCTAGCTCTATTGCATCATCAAGCCCTTCTAATGCCTTCTCAAGGTCCCCCCTGGCCTCGTAGGCTAGCCGTGGTAGGTTCAGGACCACACGACCAACCCTGCCCGTCCTAAGGGCATCTAGTTCCCAGTCGCCAGTCCAATCAGCCTCAAGCAGCGAGCCATCAAAGGCCCTTGAAGATGGCCTTTCTATGCTTGAGAGCACTGGGAAGCCAGTTTCAAAAGCTAGCTGGTGAACAGCCTTGAGGAGGTCATCGTCTAGGTTGGCTGAGTTCTGGCCTAGGTGCACGATGAGGCCAAGGGATTGAAGTGGCCACTGGAGCTCTGAGAAGGCCTTTAGGGTAGCTCTAGCTACTTCCCTAGAGATGTCCTCAAGCTCATCTAGGGCATGGGTTTGGCCACCTGGTCCTGGCACCTGGAGGCCAGGGGGCCAGTTTGGTGCTAGCTGTATGGCCAGGGTTATGATAGCGCCTCTTGCAGCTGCTAGGCTTGAGATCCTCCTTAGGAAGTACCTAATGGACCTCACTAGCTCCTCATGGCTTAGCCCTCGTGCAAAGGGCGCTAGGAAGGCATTGAAGAACGGGACGACCTGCTCCCTCCCCACCTCGCCTGAGCACGCAGCTAAGAGCACTTCTATGGCCGTTAGGGCTTCCTCTAGGTCGCCTGGCGCTTTGGCCAACGAGGGGGCCTCGCCAAGGGAGATGCCATGAGCTAGTATGGGCCTAAGGTCGTGGTAGATTGAAGATGGGCCAAGGGGCCAGTAGCCTAGGTCCTCTATGTGTAGCAGGCCAGAGAGGTGGGCATCAGCTACGTCCCTGTACAGCACGCCTATGAGGGCGTACTCAGCCATTACCTTCTCCCTAGCTGCCCTAACCACCTCTGGAGATGGCAGGCTAGCTAGGATCTGGCTGACATCGTAGACTGGCATGCCAACCCTCGTCATCTTGTGCCTGTACTCCTCAAGCCCCTTCTCAAGCAGAATGGCGTTTACCAGCTCCCTTATCAGTGGGGCCGTTAGGTACTTCACACGCATCATGAGTAGGCGCTGCTCGGCCTCCTTAGCTATCCTATTCGCTAGCTCAACTGGTACATCAGCTTCCCTCACGAGGGCCTCAGCTATCTTCTCCCTCTGGAACTCCTCTATGGCAAGCCTTGACGTCCTAACAGCCATCTTACGCCTCCGTGGCGAAAGGCGCTCCTCAAGTCCCTCAAGGATGCCATGTGCTAGCCTACCTAGGTCGGTTATCTCGTAGCGACCACCATCTGAGTTCTGCCTTATTAGGCCAGCGTTAACGAGCATCTTGAGGTGGTAGGCGAACTTACCAGCATCCCTATCTGGGCTTAGCCCAAGGCTACGCATCATCTCCGTGTAGCTCATAGGCCCCCTCGCAAGCAGGCTAAGTATCTGAGCCCTCAGGGGGGATGAGATCGCCTTTACGACCCTTAGGTTCGGTGGCATCCTCAGCCCTGCTCCCCACATTCCAAGGGGCCAGGGGCCTCAAGGGGCCACATATATGAAGGGGTTGATAGCCATGCATACACGAGGAGAGTAGGGTGAAATATTCACTCATCACAGCCATCTAGCTCTCAAACCCCCATGTCAGCTAGGGGGCCAGGAGGGGTTAGCTCTAGAATTCTGTATATACATGGTTGCGTGAAGAGCTTGGGAAAGCCTTATCCAGGTTAAGCACGGGGGCGTAGTAGGGGCCGTCGGCTAGCCAGGCCCAGGCTGCGAGGCTCGGGCCCTCGTGACCGGGGTTCAAATCCCCGCGGCCCCACCAGGCCAGCAGGCCTAAGGATTACCTTTATATCTGGCCCCTACTGCCAGCTAGGCGGGGCCCGTAGCTCAGCAAGGTAGAGCGGCGGGCTCTTAACCCGTTGGTCGTGGGTTCAAATCCCACCGGGCCCGCCAAATAACCTCTAGCTCTTCTACGATACCAATACGCTAGTGAAGTACGGGTTTCCCCACTTTACCTAGGTGCCTAGCTCACCGAGGAGCCCCAGCTCTTCCCTGATCTTCCTCGCTATGCCCTTGAGGCGATCCTCGTAATCCCGCTTTGGGTAGCCCCTATTATCGTAGAGCTGCCCGTAGAGTGGGAGGAGATCTGGGAACCTAGCTTCTATCAGCTTTAGGAAGCGCTCCCTTACCTCGCCTGGGAGGGTGAGGGCGCCGACTAGGAGGCGGTTTGCCCCATGCTCTCTTGCTGCCCTAGCTACCTCAGCTATCTGCTCTTCCCCATCCGTGAGGCCAGGGAAGACGGGTATCACGCAGGCGCATACTGGGATGCCGTGCTCGCTTAGGGCCTCAATTACCTCTAGCCTGCGGTCTGGGCTAGGTGCCCTTGGCTCTAGGAGCCTAGCTAGCTGCCTATCCAAGGTAGTTATGGTGATGAATACGTAGCAGGAGCCCCCTGAGGATATCTCAGAAAGCAGGTCTAAGTCCCTAAGTATGAGGTCTGATTTCGTCCCTATCTCTACTGGCCACCTGCTCTCCCAGAGGAGCTGCAGGCACTTCCTCGTCAACTTGAAGGTGGCCTCACAGGGCTGGTAGGGATCGGTTGCAGAGCCTAGGAAGACGGTGCCCCTTGGCTTAGAGCGGAGCTCCTTCCTCAAGACGGGTATTAAGTTCCCCTTGATGAACACCTTGGGCTCAGCCCTTCCC
>DQYM01000105.1 GCA_011040545.1 Candidatus Bathyarchaeota archaeon
GCTAAAAGCACCTAGATCGCTTAGGGCATTACCAAGCCATGAGAACCAGGGCGATAGGGCTATGGCTACCCCTATGCAGGAGAAGGCCACTATCGGCACGAGGATGCCACATAGGCCAGATGCTCTAACCCACGCTGGAGTGCCTACGCCCGACAAGGCATAACGCCATGTGGCTAGGGTGAATAGCAGATAATAAGGTTAGCCTTATCTGACCTCCTGAGGCCACTCTGTCGGCGTGATGAGAGGGGGAGTCATCTGAGCCCCTAGGCCATGAGGATACCCGACTAGCCTGAGGCCAGCAGCCCTATGCCTCGCCCACGGGTATGGCACCCATCACGTCCACACGGTAGATGCCCCTAGCTAGGATCCTGTTCAGGAACTCCCTTGCCGCCATGAAGTCCTCTGCCTCAAATAGGACTAGGCCATCGTAAGCCCCAAGCAGGCAGAAGGCACCTAGCACCTTCACGCCAGGTGGTGGCTCAACGCTGACAATGCGCTTCAGCATGGGCATGTGGTCCCTAGCTGCGGATGCCGAGTAGAGCCTCAGGAGGGCTACGAACAACAACCCCGATCACCCCTCCCCCCGCTCGGAGCCTCCCTCAGCTTGCCCAGTAGCCCTTGCCCACCTTACATCTATGGGCACGAAGGGCCCTGACTTCAGCTCCCTTACTTCCTCCTCGGTTAGGCGCCTTACCTTCACCCTGCTCTTGTCCTCAGGGGCTATGAGGCTATTGCCAAGTGGATCATCTATTATCAGCGTGAACCTGAGGCGACCTTGCTTGGCATCCCAGATCTTAGCTAGGACCTCATGGGCTCTTGCCCTCTGGGATGGTGCTTCTGCGAAGTGTAGCATCATCATAGCTGCCCTCTCAACCCTATCTAGAACGCCCTCAACATTTGATATGAAGCCCTCTGCCATAGGGCCAGGCTCTATGAGGACGCCTAGCTCAGGTATCCTTATTGTCGCACTGCTGGATCTTATAACACGCGCCTTTAGGTCCTCTGGCCCCTCAACTACGAACTCATAGCGCTTTGGCTCGCCGAACTCAAGGCAGAGCACGTCCCTATGCCTAAAGCCACAGTGTGGGCAGGCCATGCTTATTATGAGCATGGTCCCAAATCCTGGCACCTCGTAGGGCACTTCACGTATCTCAAGGCCTGGCTTAGAGCAAACTGGGCACTCTACCTTCCTTACCGACAACCCTGCCACCAAGGTTTTTCAAGTGGCCTAGGGGATAAGCGTGAGGCAGGGTAGGGGCTTGGAGGAAGAGCTCCACAAGAAGATGGATAGGCTAATAGATGCATACAGCGAGACCCTCTTCAGGCTACCGAGCACGGCTAGGCTGCTCCTATACTTCCTCCTAGCATCAGCCCTCCTAGGAGCACTTGGAGGAGTGCCCCTCACGCTGGCCCTGTCCTCTACGCTCCCCATCCTCTCATCCCTCCTGTTGGCCATCGCTGCTTCATCCCTTGCCTGGGCACTTGATACGACCATCCTCAAGGGCGATCCAGTTCTAAACGCAAGGAGGTGCTTAGGTGCTGAGATATTCTCACTAATCACCTTAGCTCCAGCTGTCCTAGCTAGCGCCTTGTTAAGGCCCCTTGCTGGCCTAGGCCTCCATGCGATCTTGAATATCATGGCAGTTGGATCTGCCATAGCTATCTCAGCTAGGGCCTTCATCTTCACCTCAGCTTCCCTAGCCAGCCGTGCTAGGTGTGCTGCCTGCACGCTATCGCAGCCGATCCTGTGGTTGGCCTCGGCTCAGGCCAACTACTGGCTCTACGGGCACCTATCCTGGCCAGAGAATCTATACTTCCCCCTCTTGGCCCTAGCCCTGATATCGCTGGCCACTGCTGCCTTCCTGCTGGCCATCCGCTCCATAGGCATGAGGGCCTTTGGCACGAGCTCCTTCCGCTTGGTAAGGGCCTTCACGGCCTCCTGGGTAGCCGATTACAACAGGCCCCTTGAGGACTTCCTAGATGAGATAGGCACGGAGGCTGACATAAGTGCCTCCCTGCTTACATTCGTGGAGCCTAGCTCAGGGAGGCCAATTGGAGCTCTAGCCATGGTCGGCGTCCACCCAGGCCCATTTAGGTACGTGGGGAGCAGCTCCCTTCCATCGCTCCTAAAGGAAGCACTTGAGGATTACCTCAGCTGCCCAGTAGCAGTTCCACATGCCCTCTCTGGCCACGAACTCAACCTCACATCTAGGGCTGAGTGTGAGAAGCTAGTCCAGGCCCTTATCTCAGCATCCAAGGAGTTAAGCGAGCCTTACAATGATGGCACCATCATGGTTAGGCTTAAGGGGGAGAAAGCATCAGCAACCTGCCAGCTGCTAGGGCCAGTAGCCTTCATAACGCTAACCGCAGCCCCAGATACCATGGAAGATCTACCGCCAGAGGTAGAGGAGCTCGTCCTAAAGCGAGCCCTTGACCTCGGCCTCAGCGGGGCTCTAGTGGTAGATGCCCACAATAGCACAGATGGCCCCCCTGACCGTAGGGATCTAGTAGGGCGCTTCAGCTCCGTGGCCATAAGGGCCCTTGAGGAGGCCATCAGCCTGCCTAGGTCGGGGCTGAAGGTCGGCATGGCCACCGTCCTGCCAGCTGAGTTCTCCATCCAGGATGGCATGGGGCCAGGTGGCATAACCGTCCTCGCTGTTGAGGCCTCTGGCCAGAGGGTGGCCTACGTATTCTTTGATGGCA
>DQYM01000145.1 GCA_011040545.1 Candidatus Bathyarchaeota archaeon
CTCCAGAGCCCGCTATGGGGAAGCGGAAGATAATTAGCGAGGAAGAGCTGGCGGAGATGATGGAGCCTGGCCCAGGCGATGTGTATGGCGTAGTCGTGAAGCTGCTTGGCTACGATAGGGCGCTAGTTAGGTGCCAGGATGGCTACGACCGCCTCTGCCGCATAAGGGGGAAGCTTAAGAGGCGCATCTGGATTAAGCCTGGTGATGTAGTGCTCGTCTCGCCCTGGGAGTTCCAACGTGAGAAGCGTGGGGATATAATATGGCGGTACACCAAGAACCAGGCTGAGTGGCTTAGGAGGCAAGGCAAGCTGACCATCTAGGCTTGGTGATGTGCCTTGTCCCGTAGGCTAGCGAAGAAGATATCAAGAGAGGAAATGCTCTACGAGATAAGCCAGCGTATGAAGTTCAAGCGCAGCGAGGAGTATGAGGCACTTGAGGAGGTATTTGATAAGCCAACCTTGATGAGCCTCTACAAGCTCATGGTGAAGGGCACCATCGGTGAGGTATTCGGCACCATAAGAGCTGGTAAGGAGTGCCGCCTGTACTGGGGCAAGACGCCTGGGGGGCGTGATGTAGCCATCAAGATATACCTGACCTCTACAACTGAGTTCAAAAAGGGGCGCTTGATATACATAGAGGGGGATCCCCGCTTTGAGGGCCTCCTCGGTAGGAGCACTAGGGCGCTCGTATATGCCTGGGCTAGGAAGGAGTTTAGGAACCTGAAGAGGGCATTTGAAGTCGGCGTTCGTGTCCCAGAGCCAATAGATATTGAGAAGAACATACTCGTCATGGAGTTCATAGGTGAGGATGGCATCCCAGCCCCCCTCATGAAGGAGGTTGAGCTTGAGGACCCAGAGGAGACGTTCTGGACCCTCATGGACTACGTGAGGCTCCTGTACCAGGAGGCTAAGCTCGTCCACGGCGACCTGAGCGAGTACAACGTGATGATATGGAATGGCAAGCCAATCCTATTTGACCTATCGCAATCCGTAACGCTTGACCACCCAATGGCCGAGTTCTTCCTGGAGCGGGACCTAAGGAACCTGCTCCGCTTCTTCTCAAAGCTCGGCGTCCCCGTCCCAAGCCTCCAAGAAGCCCTAAAGCTAGTTAGGGGTGGGGGTTAGGGATGTCCTCCAGCCTCCACGTCCGCATACCAATGGAGCGTATTGGCGTCCTAATAGGGCCTGGTGGCTCCGTTAAGAAGGAGATTGAGGAGAGCCTTGGGGTTGAGCTCAGCATAGATAGCAAAACTGGCGATGTGGAGATAGCGCTTAGGGAGGGCAACCCAGACCCCTCTAACCTGCTTAGGGCACGTGATGTCGTGGTGGCCATAGGTCGTGGCTTCTCACCTGAGAGGGCATTTAGGCTCCTTAGGGATGAGGATGCCATGCTCCGCATAATAGACCTTCGTGAGATCTTCGGTCGCTCTAAATCGGACATAATCCGTGTTAAGGGCCGTATAATTGGCCGTGAGGGGAAGACCAGGCGTATAATAGAGGAGCTCACTGGCACCTACGTGAGCGTCTACGGCCACACCGTCGCCATAATAGGAGGCATAGAGCAGGTCCAGATAGCTGAGGAGGCCATCCAGATGCTCATAGAAGGGCGCATGCACTCTACCGTCTACCGCTTCCTCCACAGGAAGAAGCGTGAGATGAAGCGCCGCAGGGCCCTAGAGCTCTGGGAGAGGACCTACTAGCCCCTGCCTCCCTAGCACGTAGCTTGCCCAACCTTGGTGCCCTGCTGGCCATATCAATCCAGGCTAGCACCCCTGAGGCCCTATCTGCCTCATGCATGTGCTTAATGGCCCTGATTACGTAAAAGAGCGCTGTTATGAAGGCATGGGCACACATGGCGAATAAGGCGTATAGTGGCACGCCTAGGGCTGAGGAAACGATCATGTAGAGCACATACATATTCCTACGGCCATCAACACGGGCGAAGGCCCTATCTAGGTCTGAGTAGGCCGTTAGCGCCACGCCCATCGTGTCCTTGAACTGCATATACACATGCCTTACAAAGCCATCTAGGACGAGGAAGGCTGCCCCAAGTAGTGGGATCCACCAAGTGCCGAGGGCTAGGTACAAGCCAATTACGAACGAAAGGTACCAGGTTTGCTCAAACAGCATATCAAATGAGTGCTCTATGTGCCCTAGCTTAGTGAGGAAGCCCCTTGAGCGGGCTAGCTTCCCATCTAGGCCATCTATTATCCCCACCACGTAGGCTAGCACGGAGGCCAGGAGGAAGTAGCCCATCACAAAAAGGGGGACGAGCGAGAAGGCCATTACATCACCTAGCACGGTAATTGCATTTGGGCTAAGCCACCTCCGCTCTGAGATATGATAAACTATGCGATCCTCAATTGGCTTGTTCAAGTAGGACGTTAGGTGGAGCCCCTTTTGCGTCCTGAACACAAGTGCTCTCTTGGCCTTAAGCCAGGATTCCCTATCCCTTACCACGATGCACAAAGGCCTTAATGCTCTCTTAAGCTGCCTCTCCTGGATTAGCAAGCTACTTATATCAAGTGTCTTTGCCCTTCCACTTCTAACTAGGTAGCTAGCTATGCCCTCTAGATCCACATTGCCTGCCTGGATTACCTCCTTAAGTGTAGCATGGTCTATCTTAATAACGCCTATGGCCTCCCCACCCTGGAGGGCTACTACGTTTCCCTCCTCGCCTACCA
>DQYM01000008.1 GCA_011040545.1 Candidatus Bathyarchaeota archaeon
ATGGAGGCCTCCTTTGAGAAGGTGCACACGGTTATGGTGTGCTCCCAGGCACCAGGGAGGGCAGCAACGTAGGTGTGCTCGCCCTCGTATACTATGTGCCTGTACGTCTCATCTGAGATGATCCAGAACCCGTGGTCAGCTGCTAGATCCACGATGGCCTTTATCCTCTCCCTCTTCACCACACGGCCAGTTGGGTTATCTGGCGATAGCAGGATTATGGCCTTCGTCTTAGGCCCAATTAGCTCCTTTAGGCGCTCTACATCTGGCTGGAAGCCTTCCTCAACGTAAACTGGTAGCCTAACTGGCTTGCCACCACATAGCTTTATGGCCTCTGAGAAGCCAAGGTAAGTTGGGTCCATTATTATGACCTCATCACCAGGATCCACCGTGGCCATCAGCGATAGGAAAATCCCTTCTGTAGCACCATCTGTTACTATTACCTCGCTTGCTGGATCGGGCTCTATACCAGCATAGCGCTTTAGATCCTGGCTTATCAGCTCCCTAAGCTCCAGAAAGCCCCTTGTCCCACCATAGGAAGCTGAGAACTGAGGCTCTTCCTCAAGCCTGCTGATCAATGCCCTTACGACCTCATCTGGAGGGGGTAGGCTAGGGGCTCCACCACCAAAAGATATTAGGTCCCGCTTCTTCCTAGCCTCCGTGAGAAGGGCAGCCACACGCCTTATCGGGGACTTCCTGACTTCCTCAAGCCTCAGGGCTAGGTCGGGCAAGCTCCCCGCCAAGTGAGAGGTAGGCCCTAGGCTAAATATCTTGCCCTGCTTGCTGCCTAGCCAACATCACCTTAATAAGGCCTAGAGCCCCTCCCTAGCTGGGCCGATGAGGAAGCCCGCATCAGCACGTTGAGCAGTTATGAGGGACCTGCGGCGGGTTGCTGAGGCCCAGTGGACCTAGCCTAAGCTTATTAAGGCCCACTAGCTGGTGTGGCCTGAATAGAGGAGGGCAGGGAGCATGCCCAGGTTCAAGCAGACGCATGAGATACTAAAGCTGATGGGGAAGAAGGAGCTAGTGCGAAACATCGGCATAGTAGCCCACATAGACCACGGTAAGACGACCATGACGGATAGCCTGCTGGCCGAGGCTGGCATCATATCGCCTAAGATAGCAGGTGAGGCCCGATGGCTTGACTACCTTGAGGAAGAGCAGAAGAGGGGGATTACCATAAAGACAGCTAACATCTCACTGCTGCACGAGGTAGATGGCCAGCCCTACGTGATAAACCTTATAGATACACCTGGCCACGTGGACTTCACGGGCAAGGTAACCCGTGCCCTAAGGGCCATTGATGGCGTCATAGTCGTCGTTGATGCAGTTGAGGAGGTAATGGTTCAGACGGAAACCGTTACCAGGCAGGCCCTCATGGAGCGGGTTAGGCCCGTGCTGTTCATAAACAAGGTGGATAGGCTCATAAGGGAGCTCAAGCTCTCGCCGAAGGAAGCGCAGGAGAAGCTAATTCGCATCATAAGGCAGTTCAACCAGCTCATAGACCTATACGCTGAGCCCCAGTTCAAGGATAAGTGGAAGGTAAGCCCTGCTAATGGCACGGTTGCCTTTGGCTCAGCCCTCCATAGGTGGGGCTTCACCGTCCAGATGGCCCAGGAGAAGGGCATAAAGTTCTCAGACCTCATAGCAGCCTACCAAGAGGAGCGTGTTGATGAGCTACGCAAGGAGCTCCCGCTCCACAGGGCCATATTGGACATGGTCGTCCACCACCTGCCGAACCCCGTCGTGGCCCAGAAGTACAGGGTGCCCATGATATGGAAAGGGCCACTTGACTCTGAGATTGGCCGTGCCATGCTTGAGTGCGATGATAATGGCCCCGCCGTGATGTGCTTCACGATGGCCCAGGTAGATCCACACGCTGGCCTAGTAGCTACTGGCCGCCTCTTCTCAGGCACGATAAGGGAAGGGGAGGAGGTCTACCTGGTCGGTGCCAAGCGCCAGTGCAGGATCCAGCAGGTATCCATCTACATGGGGCCATTTAGGGATGCCGTGCCAGAGGTAAGGGCTGGCAACATAGCTGCCCTACTGGGCCTAGATGCAGCTAGGGCTGGTGAGACGCTAGTTGATGTAGCCTATAAGGACCAGATGGTGCCATTTGAGCGTATAAAGTACATAACTGAGCCAGTGGTAACCATAGCTATTGAGCCGAAGAGGCCAGTAGATCTACCACGCCTCATAGAGGTCATGCAGAAGCTAAGCATAGAAGATCCAAACCTAGTGGCCACGATAAATAAGGAAACTGGCGAGTACCTGCTCAGTGGCATGGGGGAGCTCCACCTTGAGATAGCATGTAAGTTCATAAAGGACTACGGCGTTGACATAATTACCTCCAAGCCAATAGTTGTCTACCGTGAGACCGTTACGAGCGAGGGCGTTAATGCTATGGCCAAGAGCCCGAACAAGCACAATAGGCTATGGCTCCAGGTAGAGCCCCTTGAGCCAGAGGTGATAAAGGCCATAGAGGATGGCATCATCTCAGATGAGATGCCGAGGAAGAGGCTAGCATCCATCCTGCACCGTGAGTTCGGCTGGCCAGCTGAGGAGGCCCGTGGCATCTGGGCCATAGACGACTACAAGAACGTCCTAGTAGATGTAACCCGTGGCGTTCAGTACCTACGTGAGGTAAGGGAGATGATAATCCAGGGCTTTAGGCTAGC
>DQYM01000233.1 GCA_011040545.1 Candidatus Bathyarchaeota archaeon
AGGCCATGCTGGAAGTTGAGAAGGCCATAAGGGATATTGAGGAAGGGAATATAGGGCCTCCAGGGCCAGAGGAGCTAGGGCTGGTGGGCCTTGAGGGTGAGGGAGGCTAAGGTAGGCTTCTACAATAGCCCAATAGGCCGTTTCTGGTTTGCATTTAATAGAAAAGGGGTATTTGCTTCCTCTCTTAGGAATAAGGATGAATTCTTAAGCTGGCTGACCTCTAAGGGTATCTCGGAGGATATTATACGTATCAGCGAGCTCCCAAGCCAGTTGAAGGCCGAGCTAGATGCTTATTTCTCAGGCCAACCCATTAGCTTCAAAGTGCCAATTTGGTTCGCCTGGGGTACGGAGTTTCAAAGAGAGGTCTGGGAGGCAGTAAGGCAAATCCCCTATGGCCAAACACGCTCCTATGCTTGGGTAGCAAGGGAGGTCGGGAGGCCAAGGGCATTTAGGGCTGTAGGCAATGCCATACGGGCCAACCCAATACTGCTTCTAGTGCCCTGCCATAGGGTGATAAGGTCCGATGGCTCATTAGGTGGCTTCTCACATGGGCTTAGGGTGAAGGAGTGGCTCCTAAGGCATGAGGGGGCCATCTAGGCCTCCCCTGGCCACCATCACCTGCTAGCTAGCTTATTACTCGCCTCCATAGCTATAAGCCCGTGTGCCCTAGGAGGCCACTGATTAGGGTGGGCACTGATGTTGAGCTACCGCTGGTAGGTGCTATAGCATTTGGCATCATAGATAGGGGCACGAACGTGCTCCAGGTAAGGCCCACCAGCCTCTGCCCGCTCTCCTGCCCGTTCTGCTCAACAGATGCTGGGCCATCCTCACGCCATAGGGCAGCGGAGTACGAGGTCGCCCTAGATCTAATGCTGGATTGGGTTGAGCAGGTCGTCCGCTTCAAGGGCTCAAGGGGCATAGAGGCCCACATAGACACGGTTGGTGAGCCAGCTACCTACCCACGCCTAGTAGAGCTCGTCCAGGGCCTCTCGGACATAAGTGGCATAGAGGTGATATCCATGCAGACAAACGGTGTCCTCCTAGATGAGCAGCTGATAGGGGAGCTTGAGGACGCTGGCCTAGATAGGATAAACCTATCAATTCACGCCCTTAGGCCAGAGCTAGCTAAGGAAATGGCTGGGACAGAGGGCTACGACCTAGAGCACGTGCTCTCAGTTGCAGAAGCCATAGCGGAATCTAGGATAGACTTGCTCATAGCACCTGTCTGGGTCCCAGGCGTGAACGATAGCGAGCTAGAGCCCCTTATCAGGTTCGCCCTTAGGATTGGGGCTGGGAAGAAGTGGCCTCCCCTTGGCATACAGAAGTACCTAGCCCACAAGAGGGGGAGGAGGCCCCCTGGCGTGAGGCCAATGAGCTGGAGGGCCTTCTACAGGGCCCTGAGGGAGCTAGAGGCCAAGTACGGCGTAAAGCTCGTCCTAAGCCCAGAGGACTTCGGCATGAGGAAGGCACCGCTTCTGCCAGCACCGTTCTCAGTAGGGGAGGTCGTTAAGGTCCGTGTCCTAGCGCCAGGCTGGCTGAGGGGCGAGGTAACTGGCGAGGCCAGGGGGCGTGCTATAACGCTCGTAGGGGCCTGGGGCCTTGAGCCAGGCATGGAGGTGCTGGCACGGGTCATAAGGGTTAAGCACACCATATACCTAGCCGAGCCCCTATAGAACTTCGTCCCCAGGGGAGGGGGCCTGATCGAAAATTACGGCTTCTCGTGCGGAATTTCACAAGCTTTTTAAGCCCACCCGTTGCATAAGTAAGGCAGGAAGGGATATGACGACCTTAGCTTATCCAACTCAAGCTCCAAGGCGGCTGCCACATGCATCTCGCATACTATCTCTCATCACGGTGGTGCTAAGCTTCATAGTGGCCGTGGTCATCGCCATATGGCCCCTCATCATGCTGTTCACGGCGCCTGAATACCTGGCCGAACCAGGATTCGCTGAGCTCATGAGGAACTTAACTAAGGCAACAGTAACGTTGGAGGCTTTAATCATCATCCTAGCCTCGCTAAGCCTCATGCTAGGCGCCTCGGTACTTAAGGCGCCTGCTGAGACGAGAGCGGCCCTTTACAACGACCTGTGGCTTTCGGCGGCCTGGCTCCTCGGTCTCGGTGCCATAATCCGTCTCTGGTATTATTACACCATACCCCCCTATTATTATTACATCGTTCGGTATGCTATTATTAGCCTTGTAGGCGTTTTTACAGGCATGGTAGGCTTCGCCATAGGCACCATAGTAGCTGCCGTCCGCCTCTTTGACAAGGAGGTAGCGACGGAGGTCCTGCCGTACTGGCGAGCCTTCATAATCATGGCCGTCTTCTACGTCTTGGCCTTCGTGTTGGCCCCCTGGCCAGCGCCCTGGCCAACGCCCTAGCAAGCATCAGGATGAACGCCTAAGCTTCAAGTCCTCTTTCCCTCCTTCACCATGCAGTAGTGCGCCTCTGAGGGGAAGCTAGGCTAGGATAAAGGGGGTGCGAGAAATTCGGGAACCCCGCCTATCATATCATTATGTGGAAGTGGCTGGAGCAGCGAGCAGAGCGCTCGGGTGGCGCCCGAATTCACGCTCCACGGTCCTCCAAGGGGCCTCCGAGGAAAATAAAAGTCTATATAATCCTGGCGCCCAGGCGCTACCAGAGGGGCCGGTCGTCTAGCCTGGTAGGAC
>DQYM01000004.1 GCA_011040545.1 Candidatus Bathyarchaeota archaeon
GAGGTGCTCCTTGCCCCTTATGATGTGCGATATGGCCATTAAGTGGTCGTCTATACCGCAGGCGAAGTTGTAGAGGGGCCAGACACGGTAGCCCTTCTCACGCACCTCTGGCCTTGGGTGGGGGTGCTTCTCGGGATCTATGATGCGTAGTGCTGGCCAATCCCTTACAGCTGGGTTTGGGTGTGTTAGGTCGGTCTTTACACGCACGACTGCCTCCCCCTCACCATAAGTTCCATCTAGCATCCACTCCCACCGCTCAAGGTGCTCTTCTGGGCTAAGCCCTCGGCATGGGCAGGGCTTGCAGGCCATTACGAGCTCTCTAAATCGCTCCCTTGAGCAAGTACATACATATGCCTTCCCCATCTCAATTAGCCTCTCAGCATGCTCATAGTATATTGGGAGCCTATCGCTCTGCTTGAATACCTTATCTGGCCTACAGCCGAGCCACTCTAGGTCCTCAAGGATGGCATCGTAGAACTCAAGCCTGGCTGCCTTAGTCCTTGGATCTGTGTCCTCAAACCTAAGGTAGAAGAGGCCATTGTACATGCGGGCGTACTCATGGCATAGCACTATGGCCCTAGCTGAGCCCAGGTGGAGCACGCAATCTGGGTTTGGTGCAAAGCGGGTAATCACCTTCTCGTACCGCTCTACGTTCGGCAGCGGGGGGAGCTTGTGCTCCTCAGGGGCCTTTGGCCTCTCCTCAGCCTCAATGGCCCCTAGGGCCTCAGGCCACCTCTCCTCCAGTAGTGCTTTCTGCTCGGAAAGGCTCATTTTATTTACCTCTTCAACTACTTCATGGGCTAGTGGGGCTATCTCCCTTGCTAATGGCCTTAAATCAGGCCTTTCTGCAAATAGAGCACCTAGCACTGGCCCTACCTTGGCCTTTCCATCATGCTTAATGGCATTTAGTAGGGCAGCCTTAAGCAGAGCCTCCCTTACCTCTGCCCCTATCATGGCTCCCTTCCTAAACCACCAATTGGCCTGCTTAAAAGTAGGCCCCCTGCCCGCTGGCCAGCAGGGAGCTAGAGACGACCTTTAAAGCCCTTAAACCCCCTCTACATGGCCTGGTAGGTGGCTGACATGGCCAGGGAGCCCCCAATCCCACTGGTTAAGAGGCCAAGGCTGATAAAGCACGGTGGTGTGGACCAAGGCCTGAGGGCTGGGAGGGGCTTCAGCCTACCAGAGCTCCAAGAGGTCGGGCTGACGGCCAAGGAAGCACGCAAGCTTGGCCTTAGGGTTGATACTAGGCGTAAGAGCAAGCACCCCTGGAACGTAGAAGCACTAAGGGCCTTCCTAAGGGAGCTCCAAGGCCAGGAGGAAGGGGGATAGGCACTTATATTAAGTGCGTGGTCCCCCGAAAAGTAAAAATAGCCGTGATGGCCCTTCCTACTGAGATGGGGCTAAGCTGGGAGAAGCTGGTAAGGCACATATCTGAGTGCAGCCCAGGCGTGAGGATAAAGGTCCCAAAGGACAGGCTAGATAGCCCACTTAAGCATGGCTTTAGGAAGAGCATAGGGCTTAGGTTCTACCACAAGCACTACAGGCTCAGGCTACCAGATAACCGTTGCGTTCACGTGGAGGAAACCAGGAGGCATTACATAATCCACGTTGACTCCAAGGACCCTGGCGTGAGCCCGTTTGGCCACCTGAGGACAGATGCCCCTGGCCTATGGGCTGCCCTCTGGACTGGCGTTGGCCTAACGGCTGGCCTCATAGCTGGTGCTGCAGATGATAAGAACAAAGGCCTTACGAGCGCACTTGGAGCTATAATAGGCCTGATAGTTGGCTTCCTAACTGGGAGATGGGGCAGGAAGTGAGACCTGGCCTGCTAGCTAAGCTCAAGCACGTCCAGCAAGTCCTGGCCTCTAAGGTAGTCCTTGAGGATGGCTTTAGCTGGCCACCGAAATCAATTGCTGGCTTAGATGTAGCTTTTAAAGGCGATATGGCCTTCTCTGCTTGCGTCCTCCTATCCTTCCCAGATCTTAAGGTCCTTGAGGTTTCAAGGGCTAGCTCAAGGCCCCGCCTCCCCTACATACCTGGCTTCCTAGCCTTCAGGGAGGTGCCAGCCATGCTCAAGGCCCTCAGGGGCCTTGGGCAGGAGCCAGATGTGGTCATGGTAGATGCCCAGGGCATAGCGCACCCAAGGCGGTGTGGTGAGGCAACGCACCTAGGCATCGTAGCTGGCCTCCCATCAGTTGGCGTGGCCAAGAGGGTGCTCTGCGGGACCTACCCGACCAGGCCCAGGAGGCCAGATACATGGTCCCCGCTCTACCACGAGGGCGATATCGTGGGCTTCATTTACCTATCAAAGGCCCGCTGTAGGCCCCTAGTCATATCGCCTGGCCACTTAATCAGCCTTGAGACGAGCTTAAGGCTCGTTAGGGCCTGCATCAGGGGGCACAAGCTCCCTGAGCCCACTAGGCTGGCGCATCTAGCTGCGAGTGAAATGGCAAGGCAGGCTTAGGAGGTCAGCGAACATAGTTTAGCTTGAGGGGAGAAGGCCATTACACTTTTCACTGGTCGGAAGGGAGCAAAATAGCATGGAATAGTAGAGCTTTTATGCTTCACCCCAAAGGAGCTTGAGGCGCAGGGTAGTGGCAGCACCTACCGAGGAGAGGCTCATCGGGGGCATCGCCAGTGGAGA
>DQYM01000212.1 GCA_011040545.1 Candidatus Bathyarchaeota archaeon
CGCTTGGACGGCATGGCTTTTCATAAGGACTTATGCGAAAGGTTTTTATTACGCTTTTTAGTGCTAAATTTGGTGCTAAACATGCTTCGCAGGAGGAAGCGTGATAAGCCCCATGTATTTTATGATGAGCGTACACTTAGAGTGAAGAGGATAAAGACAGCAAGTGGTCGTGAGTACTACGACTTCCTAGTATCACTACCGAGACCCTGGGTTCAGCGATTGATAAGGGAATTAGGTGTGAGGACACCAGAGGAACTCAAGGAGAAGATAAAACTGGTGATAATATACGATGGGGATATCATTATCAAGCCAGCCTAACGGCTCCTGACCTTTTTCCGCTTCCCGCCCTCGGCACCAGACTTCCCGCAAGCTTTAGTTCTCCGAGACTAGGAGTTCCAGGACGGAGAACATGTGGGTGGGTGAGCTAGGCTGGGATGTGCGCAAGGTAGAAATCATCATAGTGCCAATAATTGTTATAGTGGGTTCAAATCCCACCCCCCGCACCATACAATTCTCCTATCCGCTTTTTCAGTTGGTTGAGGCACCGATGTTTGGGTCGTAGAAGAGGCCCTTGATACCCCTAGGCTAGCTGAATAATAGCCCCATAGAGGGAGCTTAGCTTGAATTAAGCTGTGCGAGCCTGTCATGCGGTTCAATAAGCTTTTTACCTCGCCTCTCACGGGGCGGGCGGGAGCCGACATGGCAGGGGAGGGGATAAAGGTCGGCATATTCATCTGCCACTGCGGTGGCAACATAAGCAATGTAGTTGATTGCCGTGCAGTAAGGGAGGAGGCCCGTAAGTGGCCTAATGTAGTAGTTGCCCGTGAGGAGGAATACCTATGCTCTAAGCCAGCTCAGGATAACATAGTGAAGGCTATAGAAAAGCATGGACTTAATCGTGTTGTAGTTGCCTGCTGCACCCCTAGGATGCACCTGCCTACCTTCCAAGCAGTTCTAGAACGTGCTGGCCTAAACCCATACCTCCTTGAGTTCGTGAACATCCGTGAGCACTGCTCTTGGGTCCATGGGCCAAAGCCATCTGAGGAAGCTACCCGAAAGGCCATCTGGCTGGTTAGGGCTGGCTACGAGAGGGCCCTTAAGCTCAAGCCACTTGAGGAGATAAGCGAGAAGTGCTCCCAGGATGTGCTCGTCATAGGCGGTGGCATAGCTGGCATGATGGCCTCCCTTGAGCTAGCCAATACTGGCTACCACGTCTTCCTAGTGGAGCGGTACCCAAGCATAGGTGGCCACATGGCTAAGCTAACTAAGGTCTTCCCGACCATAGATTGTGCCCAGTGCATACTAACGCCTAGAATGGCCGAGGTAGGTAGGCACCCGAACATAACCATACTGGCTAATGCAGAGGTTAAGGCAGTCTCAGGCTACCCAGGTAGGTATCGGGTTAAGATATTCTTGAAGCCAAGGGGTGTGGATATAGAGGCCTGTAGGGGCTGTGGGGCTTGCGTGCGTGTTTGCCCAGTTGAGGTCCCCCATGAGTTTGAGGAGTACAGGGGCATGCGGAAGGCCATATACATACCGTTCAGGCAGGCCGTGCCCTATGCTGCCGTAGTTGATTTTGAGAACTGCACCCGCTGTGGGAAGTGCGTTGAGGTATGCCCAGCTAATGCCATAGATCTTAACGACCAGGGCAAGGAGCTTGAGGTTGAGGTCGGGGCCATAATAGTAGCTACTGGCTACGAGCTCTATGATGCTAGGAAGCTTGAGGAATATGGCTACGGCATCTACGAGGATGTCGTAACCATGATGGAGCTTGAGAGGCTAACGAACCTATTTGGGCCAACTGGTGGCTACGTAAAGCGCTTCAGCGATGGGGAGGAGGTGAAGAAGATAGCCATAGTCCTCTGTGCTGGCTCAAGGGATAGGCATAGGCACGTCCCCTACTGCTCCCGTGTGTGCTGCATGTACTCCATAAAGCAGGCCGTCCTGCTGAGGGAGCAGTTCGACATAGATGTTTGGATCTTCTACACGGACATTAGGGCAGCTGGCAGGGGCTACGAGGAGCTTTACTGGCGTGCTGAGGAAGCTGGCGTGAAGTTCATCAGAGGGAAGGTAGCTGAGGTCTGGCGTAATAGGGATGGTAAGTTGGTCGTTAGGGCTGAGGATACGCTTACTGGCCGTGTCCTAGAGGAGCCATTTGATATGGTGGCCCTAGCCACGCCTATGGTAGCTCCAAAGGGCCTTGATGAGCTAGCCAAGATGCTTGGCCTGGCGCTAGGCCCAGATGGCTTCGTGGTTGAGAAGCACCCGAAGCTAAACCCAGTTGATACGCTTAAGACGGGCATATACGTGTGTGGTTGTGCTACTGGCCCCAAGGACATAAGGGATACGGTTTCAGATGCCCTAGCAGCTGCTGCAAAGGCTGCTGAGTTCGTGGGCAAGGGGGTAGTTAAGACGAGCCCTGAGAAGGCCTACGTGCTTGAGGACACATGTGATGGCTGTGGCAAGTGCATAGAGATCTGTCCAGTTGGCGCTATAGAGCTAGTTAGCGCTTCTGAGGGTAAGGTAGCAAGCATAAACCCATTCACATGTACTGGCTGTGGTGCCTGCGTGCCTGAGTGCCCAAGGGAGGCCATAGAGTTCGCAAACTACACTAGGGAGCAGATAATAGCTGCTCTCAGGGGC
>DQYM01000096.1 GCA_011040545.1 Candidatus Bathyarchaeota archaeon
CAGTTGAGGCTAGCTCCTCAACCCCCTTGGCAGAGCGAAGCTTCCTCTCAAGGCCCTGTAGCTTAGCTATCAGCGTTTCCCTTAGCCTCTGCAGCGTGGCCTCCTCCTCAACGCTTGCTGCTAGCAATCGCTCAACTAGCCCTACAACGGGCCTATTACACTTCGGGCACCATATCTCCCCCTTCCTATCAAACAGCGGTGATCCACACTCTGGGCAGGCCTCAGGCAACATCCTAGCCCCTTCCCTAAGCCACTCTGCAGCTCTACGCTCTGCCTCACCCAAGCCTGGCCCCCTTGCCTGGGCCAGCAGCTAAGGTAAAAAGTAGGTGGCATGGCCCTGCCCTCCGCTCTGCTTATTAATGGCCCCTAGCCTACCTGGGGCTTGAGGCGGTAAGCGTGATAATACCAGTAAGGTGCTTCACGTGCGGTAAGCCAATAGGGCACCTCTGGGAGGAGTTCGCAAGGCGTGTTAAGGCTGGTGAGGACCCAGGGAAGGTGCTAGATGACCTTGGCGTTAAGCGCTACTGCTGTAGGCGAATGCTGCTCTCGCACGTAGAGCTAATAGATGAGGTGCTGAAGTTCTTTGAGCAGAAGGAGGTATAGTAATGGCCCTTAGCTCCCTCATAATTGAGGATATAGTAGCTAGGAAGGTATTTAATAGTAGGGGCTCTGAGGCAATTGAAGTAGAGGTCTTCACGGCTGGTGGCTATGGGCGTGTAACTGCCCCTATGGGGGCCAGCAGGGGCAGAGGGGAAGTTGTCCCATACCCAAGCGGCGGGGTTGATGAGGCTATTGATAAGGTGAGCAAGCTGGTGGCACCAGAGCTAGTGGGCCTAGATGCCTCCGACCAGAGGCTCATAGACAAGGTGCTCCACGAGGTAGATGGGACGCCCGACTTCAGGAACATCGGTGGCAACACGGCCTACGCCATCTCAATGGCAGTTGCAGTAGCAGCCTCAGCATCCCTTGGCATACCGCTATTTGAGCACCTAGGTGGCTGCCTGGCCCACGAGCTCCCTTACCCACTTGGGAACGTGATTGGAGGCGGTAAGCATGTCAGGGGGCGTGGGCCAGATGTGCAGGAGATGCTCGTCCTGCCAGTTGGGGCTGAGGATGTGCTTGAGGCCCTCCAGGCCAACTTTCTCGTGCACAAGAGGGCAGGGGAGCTCTTGGCTAAGGCTGACCCTGCCTTCACGGGCGGTAGGGGGGACGAGGGGGCCTGGGCACCTAACCTCAGCACGGTAGAGGCCCTTGAGGTCCTATTCAAGGCATGTGAGGATGTATCTGGGGAGCTCGGCTTTGATATAAGGATTGGCCTAGATGTAGCAGCCTCAAGCCTCTGGGATGAGGGGGAGGGAGCATACATCTACGAGCGTGAGGGAGCTAAGCGTGATAGGGGCGAGCAGGTAGAGTTCATACTGGGCCTTATTGAGAGGTTCAACCTCATCTACGTTGAGGACCCACTAATGGAAGATGACTTTGAGGGCTTCGCAGAGCTAACAAAGAAGGCCAAGCGATTTAACTGCCTCATCTGCGGGGATGACCTCTTCGTAACGAACAGGGCTAGGATTGAGCATGGCCTTAAGCTCAAGGCAGCTTCCGCCATTATAATTAAGCCAAATCAAGTTGGGACCATATCTGATGCAGCAGATGCCATTAGGCTAGCTAGGTCTGGTGGCCTCGTGCCAATTGCCTCACACCGCTCTGGCGAGAGCACGGACCCCTACCTAGCCCACTTGGCAGTTGGCCTCCGCTGCCCAATAATTAAAACTGGCGTGCTAGGTGGTGAGCGAGTGGCCAAGCTAAACGAACTCTTAAGAATAGCAGAGGGGCTAGGCGAGGTGGCCAGGATGGCCAGGCTGCCTAGCCAGGCGGCATGAGCGTGGTGGGGGCCATGTCGGGGCCTGAGGGTAGGGCTGGGTCTGGTGAGAAGGAGCTCCTCCTCCCAAGGGAGAAGTACATATCTGCTGGCGTCCACATAGGCTCAAGGGTTAGGATCGGCAGTATGTCTAAGTTCGTTTTTAGGTGCCGACCAGATGGCCTCTGGATACTTGATGTAGAGAAGACGGATGAGAGGATAAGGGTAGCAGCTAAGTTCCTAGCACGCTTTGATCCAAGGAAGATACTCGTGGCCTCAACCCGCATCTACGGGCGTAGGCCAGTTGAGATGTTCTGCCACGTAACTGGTGCCATACCAGTTGCTGGTCGCTTCATACCTGGCACGCTCACGAACCCACACCTACCTACGCACATAGATGCAGATGTAGTTCTTGTTGTGGACCCGAAGGCAGATGCACAAGTGGTTTCAGAGGCCACTAAGGTAGGCATACCAGTTGTAGCCCTCTGCAGCACCGACAATAGCCTAGCTGATGTAGATTTGGCCATTCCAGCTAACAACAAGGGCCGTAGGGCACTTGCAACTATATTCTGGCTCCTCGCTAGGCAGGTGCTAAGGGAGAGGGGCGATATACCGCCAGATGGCGATATACCCTACACGGTTGAGGACTTTGAAGCTAGGCCTGGCTAGGGGCTTTGGTTAGGTAAAGGCATATTATGTGCTGCTGCTAGGCATAAGCGGTGCTAGCCTTGGCCGTGAGGCGACCTGCTGTTGCTGGTGCCTTCTACTCAGGCAC
>DQYM01000119.1 GCA_011040545.1 Candidatus Bathyarchaeota archaeon
AGGCAGTTATGATGAAGTCGGCACTCTCCTTGTAGTTAAGCGTTGGCACAACAGCTATGCCATTCTTAGCTAGGGCAAACAGAGCTCCCCAAACTGAAGATGGCCTTATCTTGCTGAACTTGTATATGATGGGCATGTAGCCCTCAAGGAGCAGGATTGGGCACTCATACTGCTCCTTAAGCTCAAATAGCTGCTCAAATAGCTGTCGGCGTGTAAGAGTGTATGCGAAATCACGAACCGTCTTCCTCTCTATAGCTACCCTATCGGATAGCACGTAATCCCCCCTTGGCAGTGGCCTTATTGATACCTCAGCACCTAGCTCCCTGAGCCTATTCACCAGCTTGGTAGCTGAGGCAGCCTCACGGCTATCAACGATTACCAAGAGCACCTGCTCGCCCCTATCCCGCACGTATGGTATTAGGCTCTCCGCCATATCGCCATCGCTGGCTCCTTCGGGGGCAGGCCGTTAAGCCTTTGGCACCAGCACGTAGCAACATGGGGAGTTAAGTGGAACTTAGGGCTAGGTTGGGAAGGCATAAATAGGCCCAAGGCCATACTGCCTCGGCTGTGATGAGCAATTCCAGGCGGATCCATGACGCCGACGGGCAGGCTGAGCCTCATGCTTAAGAGGGGCTAGCACAAGGCCCCATGGGGCAGAAGCTATGGATGCTGTGGAAGTAAGGGGCCTCGTTAAGAGCTTTGGTGAGAAGAAGGCCCTAGATGGCATTTCCTTCTCTGTTAGGAAAGGGCAGATCATGGGCCTCCTGGGGCCTAATGGGGCTGGCAAGACGACCACGGTGCGCATACTGGCTACCCTGCTGAGGCCTGATGCTGGCACGGCTAAGGTAATGGGCCTTGACGTGCTAGATGAGGCCCTTGAGGTCAGGAGCCTAGTGGGCTACCTGCCAGAGAGGCCCTGCCTCTACGAGCGCCTCACGGTTGAGGATAACCTAGCCTTCTACGGTAGGCTATACGATGTGCCAGAGGGCGAGCTTGAGGCTAGAATAAAGGAGGTCCTAGAGTTCCTTGGGCTTGAGGGAAGGTCGGGTAGCAAGGTCGGGGCGCTCTCAAAGGGCCTGAGGCAGAGGGTAGCTATCGCAAGGGCCTTGCTCCACGACCCAGAGGTGCTGCTTCTTGACCAACCTACATCAGACCTAGATCCAGCCTCAGCTAGGGCCATAAGGGACCTCATAAAGGGCCTTAGGGAGCAGGGGAAGACGATCCTGATATGCACCCATAACCTAACCGAGGCAGAAGAGCTATGCGATGTAGTAGCCATCATAAATGAGGGACACATACTAGCCGTAGGGCAACCAGGCGAGCTGATGAGGGAGCCAGGGGATAAGTACGCCTTTGAGCTGCTCTCCATAGGGCCAATAGGGCCATACCTAGCACGGGCAAGGGAGGTTGAGGGCGTAATCCACGTTGAGCAGAAGGGTGAGGATAGGGCCTTGCTCGTATTGGCGAGGAGGGAGGTCATAGCTGATGTAGTAAGGGAGCTCGCCCTCTCTGGCTGCAGGATGTTAGAGGTCAAGCTAGCTCGCCCTAGCCTAGAGGATGTCTACCTGAGGTTGGTGAGGGAGAGATGAGGCTTAGGAAGGCCCTATTAGTGGCTAAGAAGGATTGGAAGGAGGTCTTCTCAAGCAAGCTAACGCTAGCGTCCTTCGTGCTCCCCTATGCCATCCCCATGCTGATAATATTCCTGCTAACTGCGATTGCCTCCTTAGCCCCTGGGGGCCTTACGCCCGAGGAGCTTGAGCACCTAAGGTCTATCCTGCCTGGTGCCGAGGGGCTAACAGAAGAGCAGATAACTGCCTACCTAATTGGAGCCTTGATCCTGCCCCTTATGTTCCTGCTGGCAACGCTTATCTCATCATCTACTATAGCTGCAGATAGCTTTGCAGGTGAGAAGGAGAGGAAGACCATAGAGCCACTACTGGCTGCACCAATCAGCGAGGCAGAGCTATTCCTAGGCAAGGTGCTAGTTTCCTTCATACCATCTATAGCCCTGCTCTACATCTCCTTTGGCATCTCCTGCTTGCTCGTGAATGCCCTAACGGCTGGCATCTTCGGCTACCTCTGGTTCCCAACCCTAAATGCCACGCTCATGGTGTGCCTAGTAGGGCCTCCCTATGCGTTCCTTGGGATGTGCTTGGTCATAATTGGATCCACGAGGGCAAGCACGGTTAGGGATGCTAGCAACTACGCTGGTGTGCTCATACTCCCGATCCTAGCCATCCTCTTGGCACAGCTAGCTGGCCTAATGGTCATGGAGGCCATCCACATAGTAGCCCTAGCTGGCCTACTGGCCCTTATAGATGCCATGGTGTTCAAGCTCGCCTACACCACCTTCAATAGGGAAGAGCTTATCACGAGGCTCTAGGCCATCAGCCCCTATCTTCCTGCCCTCCTAGCCCACAACCTAGCTAGCTCCTCGGGCACGAACTGGCCAATTAGCTCAACTTGTCCATTCGTCCTATGGAGCAGGAGGCCAGCATGGCCCTCACGGACATGGCCTATTATGGCCCAGCTCACGCCTAAGCTCCTAAGAGCCTTCTCAGCCTCATCTAGCCTATCTGGTGGTAAAGTGGCCACAAGGCAGCCAGAGCCAATCAGCCTGA
>DQYM01000137.1 GCA_011040545.1 Candidatus Bathyarchaeota archaeon
GCCTATCTCCACCTTTCGCTCTATCTTAAGGAGCTCTGGCTCGATGGGCTCTGCGTTCGGGTTGGCCGCTATGCCCACGTGGAACTTGGGCGGGTGCTCTATCTTGTTGCCAGCTAGGTCCACGCCGTCATCGACCATGCGCCTTATGAGGTACACCAAGGTGCTGGAGTCCAGGTCGAAGACGGGCTTGGCCTGTGGGTTATCGCCCACGCTCGGGTGGTCGCCCGTGAGGGCCAGGACGTTCCTTATGCCGAGGGCGTAGGCGCCCAGGAGGTCGGCCGTTATGGCCAGGCGGTTCCTGTCACGGCAGGTGATCTGGTAGATGGCCTCTATGCCCGTCCCACGCTGGATCAGGTAGCTGGCGGCCAGGGAGGACATGTAGGCGTAGGCCGTTGGGTTGTCCGTCACGTTAATGGCTATGACCCAGCCCTTCAGGGCCTTGAATGCCTCTATTATGTCCGATATGTCCGTGGTCTTGTGGGGCTCTGCCTCGCCCGTGTAGACGAACCTCCCAGCCCTTATGTTCTTCATCAGGGCGCTGTAAACGGGCTTCTCACCCGACATGGCCCATCACCTCCAGACCCTCTCCCTGGGCCTGGACCACTCAGACCAGTCCTTCGGCAGCCTGAGCTTCTTGAACAGGTCCAGGCGCCCCTGCTCCTTCAGGCGCTCGTATATGAGGACCCAGGCGCAATCCGTCTGCCACTGGGTTGCCTCGCACTTCCCGTTCGCCTGGCCACCACAGGGGCCATTCAGGAGGCCCTTGGCGCACCTGGTTAGCGGGCAGATGCCGCCAGTGTAGAAGAGGAGGCAATCGCCACAGGCACGGCAGCGCTCGTGGAAGCTCCTCAGGCGCTCCGTTATGCCTATGAACTTCGTGTTCAGGGCTGGCACTATGGGCTTGCCCGTTACCTCCGCCACGGCCTGGGCGCCAGAGCCACAGGCCATGACCAAGATGGCCTCGGCGTTCCCCACGGCCTCCTTGTAGGGCCTCAGCACGTCCCTGCGCAGGAAGCGGTAATCGCAGCACTCCTCGGGCACAGCCCAGCCCAGGACTTCCTTCCCCCACTCCTTCAGGACCTCGGCCATCTCCTTGACCTGCTCCTCGCCGCCCGTCTCGCACTTGGTGGCACAGGAGCCACAGCCGACTATGAACACCTTGGAGAAGCCCTCAAGCATCTCCCTTATCTCTTCCAGGGGCTTCCTCTCCGTGATTATCATCCTTGCCACCGATGGCGCCTACACCCCCGCCTTATAATGTTGGCGCCTATCCAATGGCCCACGCACAGGCTTCTACCTAGCCCCCAGCCAGGCGAGGCTGCCTCTTCCTACGCCTGTAGAGCACGAAGGTGCGCCCCCTGACCTCTATTAGCTCAGCTTCGGTTTTCCTGGCCACCTCAGCCGCTATTTCCCCTACCGTGCGCTCAATCAAAGCGCTCTTCTGCACCTTTACCTTAACGGCTCTATGGGCATCTAGCTGTTTTGATATCTCGCCCACGAGTCCCTCTGTAACTCCAGCCTTCCCAACCCAAACTGTAGGCTTTTCATGCGACATGGCGCTGGCCAGGCGCCTCTTGAAGCGCTTGGATACCATTTCCTACCGCTCCTTAAGGCAACCAGGTCCCCCTTATATCCTTAGTGCTTAGGTAGCTAACCCCAGACCTACTCATACCATTACGCCAGGTTAATATGGCTTAGTTAAGCAGGTGGGGAGGTCGGTGGAGTTGGCTAGGCGTGTGCTAGATAAGCTGAGGGCTGCCCTACGGGCCCTTAAGCCAGGTAGGCCCTACCACGCCCAGTGGTTTGTAACGAGCCGTTGCAATTATAGGTGCAGGGGCTGTGATGTATGGCTTAGGCAATCCTCTAGGCCAAGGGAGCTAGATGCAGATGATATAAAAGAGGGCCTAAGGGAGCTTGAGAAGCTGGGCGTGGTGGAACTCGTCATAACCGGTGGCAACCCCCTGCTGAGGGAGGACATAGGCGAGATAGTAAGGGAGGCATCTAGGCGCTTCCTGACAACTGTTTATGATAATGGTAGCTTAGCAGCCGACAAGATAGATGAGCTTAAGCATGCTGATTTCGTGGCTATCTCACTTGATTCTCTTAGGCCAGAGCTAAATGACTACATAAAGGGCGTGAAGGGGGCTTGGGGGAGGGCTGTTAGGTCTATTATGGTGCTTAAGGAGGAGGGCCTCACGCCAGTTGTATCTGCTATGATATCACAGCTAAACCTAACGGAGATAGTTGACTTCTCCCGCTACTGGGCCTCAAGGGGTGTGCCCGTCATCTACTGTCTTTACTACTACGATCCATTCTCAGAGGGCCTATTTGGTATAGGCCGTGAGGTAGATGAGCTAGCCATAAGGGATAGGGGGCTCGCTGCCAAGGTCTTCGCTGAGCTTGAGGCCCTTAGGTCTAAGGAGTGCCCGCTTATCTGGGTGCCAAACCGCACCTTGAGGGCTACTAGGCTCCTATTTGAGCATGGCATAAGGACTTGGGCCTGTACAGCCCTATCTAGCTTCATAATGATTGATGAGCGGGGCCGTGTATCTGGCTGCCACTGCAAGCCACCAGTTGGGAGCGTCTTTGAGATAAATGATATATGGGA
>DQYM01000024.1 GCA_011040545.1 Candidatus Bathyarchaeota archaeon
ATTTATGGCCATAACAGGCTTAGAACTAGGGCAAGGGCTAGAGCCTATATCCAGTGCTCTTAAGCTAGCCCTAGGCCAGCCCAATCGCACCTGGCCATCTAGCCTGTGAAGGGGTGTGTGAAAAGCGCTCTAAAGGCTCAGCTAGCCCTCCTCATCCTAGCTGAGGTGATGAAGGTGGGGATGAGGCTGGTCAGTGTAACGCTGCCAGAGAAGTACCTTGAGGGGCTTGAGGAGCTAGTAAGGCAGGGGCGCTACCCAAACCGATCAGCAGCCATAAGGATGGCAGTAAGGGACCTGCTGCTGAGGGAGCTCTGGAACAATAGCTCCCGATGAAAAGAGGGCCTTCTCCCCCCGCCCCCCTCTCCCCCTATGTGTGGCCGACATTGATAGCTTATATACTGGCCCTGGTGCCCCTAGTGCCAAGGGGGCAGGCTAAGTGCCAGGGAAGTTCATGGAGAGGATACTAAAAGCCCCTGTAGCCTTCACGTTTAGGGATATGATACTGCTACCTGGCCTCTCTGAGGTAGAGCCAAGTGAGGTAGATGTTAGCACAAGGGTGAGTAAGAACTTCGTACTCAACATACCATTTGTTTCATCACCCATGGATACTGTAACGGAAGCTGAGATGGCCATCGCACTAGCTAGGCAAGGTGGCCTTGGCGTCCTACATAGGAACTGCACGATAGAAGAAGAGGTGAACATGGCTAGGCGTGTTAAGAGGGCTGAGTCCTTCATAATAAGGGATGTGATAACCATAAGGCCAGATCAGAGCGTTGGAGAGGCCATTAGGATCATGGAGGAGCACAGCATATCTGGCCTACCTGTGGTAGGCGATGATGGACGCCTAAGGGGCATAGTAACGGCTAGGGATGTGCGCTTCGCAGATTACGGCCTGAGGGTTGCAGATGTCATGACGAGCCTAGATAAGCTCGTAACAGTGCATGAAGGCATATCAATAGAGGAGGCAAAGCGTATCCTGCAGAAGCACAGGATAGAGAAGCTACCTGTAGTAGATGAGCAGGGGCACTTAAAGGGCCTTATAACGGTAAAGGACATAATGCTTAAGGATAAGTTCCCAAATGCAGCTAGAGATGAAGAAGGGCGCCTCCTCTGTGCTGCAGCTGTATCGCCATTTGATCTAGAGAGGGCCAAGAAGCTTGATAAGTGGGTAGATATCATCGTGATAGATGTAGCTCACTTCCATAACCGCAATTGCTTTAGGGCTACGAAGGAACTCCTCAAGCACGTAAGCGCAGATGTGATTGTAGGCAACATAGGCACCTATGAGGCTGCTGAAGATGCCATAACGGAGCTAGATGGCATAGCTGGCTTTAGGGTTGGTATAGGATCTGGCTCAATATGCATTACCATGGAGCTGCTGAAGGCTGGCTCACCGACCTTGTTCGCTACTGCCCAGGTAGCCGATGCAGTTGCCGACTACGGGGCCGACCTACCCATAATTGCAGATGGTGGCATCAGGAACCCAGGTGATGCTGCCCTTGCCCTCGCCCTTGGTGCTTCCTGCGTTATGATGGGTAACGTCTTCGCAGGCTGCAAGGAGGCACCTGGGGAGCTCGTGGTCATAGGTGGTCGCTACTTCAAGCGCTATAGGGGCATGGCAAGCCCATCTGCTAGGGCTAGGAGGCACGCCATAGATAGGTATGCCTCAAAGCGTATTGCCGAGGGCGTTGAGGGCCTAGTGCCCTACAGGGGCGATGTAGCTAGCGTGGTAGCTGAGTTCGTTGAGGGGCTTAAGGCAGCTATGGGCTACGCTGGCGCAAGGAACATAGGGGAGCTACATGAGAGTGCCCGTGTGGCCATGCTAACTGAAGTGGGCGTAAAGGAAGCAGGGCCACATAACATATACCTGCCGTCAAGGGAAACGCCTAGCTCAGCTTAGCAGGCGTAGCTAAGGGCTAAATTGGTTGGAGATCTCATCTAGGAGCTGCTCAAGCTCCTCAGGGCTCTTCACTATCCTAATGCCCTTACTGCTGGCGAGTTCAGCTACATCTGGTGGCACGATGCTAGAGCTCACGTACATGATAAGGGCAGCTGGCTTCTCCTCCCACTCCTTCTCAATCAGCTTTTTTACTTCAGCTAGGGCTTCTACATCTTCTACCCCTGGCACCAACGCTATCTCAACGCCTACCAGCAGGCCCCTTCCCTCAATTAATAGATCGGTCCCCAAGCTGAACCAAGGTATCACCCTGTACCTTGGGGCCTTCTCCTTAAACCACTTAACCAGCATGGTGCGGGTGCCACACTTGGTAGGGCCTCTAGGCCATCCCCCAGCCATTCACACTACCCCCAGGCAGATAGCAGGGTCCTTAGGAGCCTTGCTGCCCAGCCAGGGCCGAAGACCTTGAGGGAGAAGCGTAGTATCATGGCTAGCGCCCTTGCTATCTCCTCAGGCCTAAGCACGTACTCAGATAGGCCTTCCTCAGATGGCTCATACCTGTAGCCCCTTATGAGCACGGCTGGCACCCCCTCGCTAGCCTGGCCCATGATGAGGGCAGCCGTGCAGGCTAGCTCATGGGCTACTGCATCTACGCCACCGAACTTAGGGCTCCCGTAG
>DQYM01000165.1 GCA_011040545.1 Candidatus Bathyarchaeota archaeon
ATTTAGATGGGCCAGTTGAAAGGCTTAGGGAGCGTAGGAGGAAGCCAGGCAAGCCCTTTGCCATCATGAGCCTTGACCTAGAGGCCGTGAGGGAATATGCCCATATCTCAAGGGCTGAGGAGGAGCTCCTAAAGTCGCCAGCTAGGCCAATCGTCGTGCTTAGGAAGAAGGAGCCCTTCCCGCTCTCAGAGCTAATCGCCCCAGGGCTCCACACGGTTGGCGTTATGCTCCCCTACTCTGGCATCCACCACCTGCTCCTCTACTACGCCCGCCTACCAGCTCTCGTTATGACCAGCGCTAACATGCCTGGTGAGCCCATGATAATAACGAATGAGGAGGCCCTTAAGCGCCTCAGGGGAGTGGCCGACTACCTGCTACTACATAATAGGCGCATAGTAGCTAGGTGCGACGATTCTGTCGTGAGGGTTGTTGATGGCAAGCCAACCTTCATAAGGCGTTCAAGGGGCTACGTCCCCATGCCAGTAGAGCTCCCCTTCCAAGCAGATGGCGTTGCCATAGCCGTTGGGGCAGAGCTCATGGTAACTGGCGCTATCCTGAGGGGCTCTAGGTGCTACCTAACGCAGCACATAGGTGATGTAGAGGGGCCTGAGGCCCTTGGCTTCCTAGAGGAGGCCCTAGGGCACCTAGCTAGGCTGCTAAGGCTAAGGGAGGCCCATGTGGTCGCCTGCGACCTACACCCAGCCTTCCTAACCCGTGATGCTGCGCTTAGGCTAGCTGAGGAGCATGGGGCGGAGCTCGTTGAGGTCCAGCACCACCACGCCCACGTAGCATCCCTCATGGCTGAGGCTGGCGTAGGTCGGGGTGAGCTCGTGATCGGGATTGCCTGTGATGGCGTTGGCTACGGCCCAGATGGAACGGCATGGGGAGGGGAGGTCCTGTTGGCCAGCTACGATGGCTTCAAGCGGTTAGGCCACCTGGAGCCACAGCCCATGCCAGGTGGCGATGCCTGTGCCATCTGGTATGGCCGAATGCTCCAGGCCATACTCCACGGCCAGCTAGATGAGCATGAGCTCCGCTCCTTCTTGGTTGGTGAGTGCCTAGCTGGCTTTAAGTGGGGCGAGAGGGAGGTGGACCTAGTGTTCCAGCAGCTTGAGAAGGGCTTCAACGTGGTCCTGACGACCAGCACGGGTAGGCTCTTGGATGCGGTTGCCTGCCTCCTGGGCTTGGCGTACAGGCGCACATACGAGGGCGAGGGGGCCATGAAGCTTGAGGCTGCTGCCTCCAGGGGTAGGCCAGGGGCCGTGAGGCTGGTGGCTGAGGTAAGCGAGCGAGATGGCGTTATGGTGCTTAGGACATCGGAGCTCGTGCTCCAGGCCTACGAGGCCCTTAAGGGAGGCAAGCGTGTGAAGGACATCGCATGTGCCTTCCAGCTTGCCCTTGCGGAAGGGCTATCTGAGATGGCTATTAGGGCAGCCGAGGCAAGTGGCATAAGCGTGGTTGGCTTTACAGGTGGGGTAGCATATAATGATGCCATTACGAGGACCATTAGGGAGCGTGTTGAAGCTGCTGGCTTGAGGTTCATAAGGCACACAAGGGTTCCAAATGGGGATGGTGGCATCTCACTTGGGCAGGCAGTAATAGCTGCTGTAAGGGCTGGCCTAGCTTGAAAAAGCACTAGCCCCTCTTGAGCACCACGTAGACGCTTACCCTTGCCTCTTCCTTCTGCCTCATGGTCCTCGTGGCTACCCTATACCAGGCAAATGGTCGCCTCACGTGGAATACGTCTGATTCACCAGCCCTCAGCCTCCCCTCGCCTAGCTTCACGGCCCCCCTTAGCACGCCTCTCGTGTTCAGCAGGCCAGTTGCCACGCCCTCAACACGCCAGGAGACCTCCTCAGGCCCAAGGTTCTCAATCACCACCAGGACCTCATCCCAGCCCTCGCCCCTTATCGGTGGCTCAAGGTAGGCCCAAGAGCCCTCGGCCTTCTTCTCATATGCCAAGATGAAGCCTGCCTCCTGCCTACTTGGGAGGCTCGTTATAGCAGCTACTATAGCGGAGTTAAATCCAAGCCATGAGCAGAAGCCAATCCTCCCATCTAAGGTCGGGAAGACGTGCGTTACCTCACCTATGCCATCTGGGCTAACGCTGTAGTAGAGGCCATCTTCCGTCCAGAGGACAGAACTGCCACTAATAGCCCAAACTGGCCTACCGAAGTAATCTACAGCGTAGATGCCACCTCCAGCCTCGCTCCCAAGCACGGTTAGGTTCCCCTTACACTCAACCCTCCCGAGCCTGAAGGCGGAGTGGGGGGCGAGTGGCCAGAAGCCAGTTCTATCTGGCCTTGGGCACGACCAGGCTATGGTCCCATCATCATCCCTTACCTCGCACACGGAACCTGGTATGGTGTTGGAGCAGACCACGTACTGGCCACCAAAAGATGGGTTGTGCCAGGGCTCAACTATGCCCTCTATTACTGAGACCTTTGATGGCTTCTCTAGATCCCTCCTTATCCAATCTGGCTCTAGGCTTGGTAGCGAGAGCCTAGCAATCCTACCCTCAAGGTAATCAGTTACTATGAGGGCTGCCCCATCTGGCGTTAAGCAGGCCTC
>DQYM01000038.1 GCA_011040545.1 Candidatus Bathyarchaeota archaeon
CAAGGGCGCTCACGGGCTTATTAGGCTTTCCTTAAGCTCAGCTAGCTAGCAGCTCCTCGGCATTTAGGGCCATGACCTGGGCTTTCTCACCATCCGAGAGGCTTGAGGAGCATAGGACCTCGTATGCTACCTCTGCTATACTGGTCCCGATCACTGGGTAGTCAGAGCCGAAGAGCACCCTGCCAAGTAGGCCAGCCCTCCTTAGGGCCTCTACGAACCTCGGCTCAACTAGCAGGTAGGGGACGGCTGCTACATCTAGCCATACGTTGCCGTACGCCCTTGCAAGCTTAACTGCCTCATCAAACCAGATGCCAGGGACCCTAGCTGAGTAGCTGCCAGCGTGGGCGAGTATGAACCTCACTTCTGGGAAGGAGCGTATGAAGGGCTCCAGCAGGGAAGGCCTAGCGCACCTTGATAAAGCAGGTGCCTCCCAGGGGCCTGGATCGCAGCCTGTGTGGAACATAACGAGCATGTTAGCACGCCTACAGAACTTCAGCACCTTATTAAGGGCCTTCTTGGCCTTGTGGGGGCAGAAGAGCTGGAGCGTTGGTATGAGCTTGATGCCTGAGAGGCCTAGATCCTCTATCTCCCTTAGCCTCTCAAGCACATAGCCCATCGGCTTTGATGGATTTACAGAGCCAAAGCCCATGAAGAGGCCAGGGTACCTCCTGACCATGCTTGCTACCCGCTCATTTGGCGTTAGTGCCTTCCTCAGCAGCTCCTTGGCCATATCAAGGGCCCTCACATCCCAGATGCCAGCATTGAGCATTTCCTGGATGAAGGCCCTGGCCCTACGCTCATCATCAAGCTCACCTGGATCTACATCTAGTGCCAGGAGGGCACACAGCTTAACGCCTGCCTCCTCAATGGCCTTCAGCAGGTCCTGCTCTGATAAAATGGTGAGGGGGTGGACGTGTGCATCAACTATGCCATCTAGGCCCAAGCCCCTAATGAGCTCTTGGAGCTCCTGCGCAGTAGCCAACCTCATGCACCTACTCAGCTGGGACGAGGAACCATGTCCTACGGCCCTCCTCTGTTACCCGCCCCTCAACCCTGACCTTCATGCCCACCTTTATGGCCCTCTTAGGCACCCCTGGGGCAATCCAAGCTAGGACACGAACTCCTTCCTCCTTGAACTCTGCGATAGCTGGCGTATAAACGGGGTTCTCCTGGAAGGATGCTGGCCTAACGACTATATGCGTGAAGGCAATGACCTCGCCCACGCTCTTTATCTCAAACCACTCTAGGTCGTCAGAGTAGCACCTATCACAAACTGCCTGTGGTGGGAACATTCGCCTACCGCACTTCCTACACCTAACGGCTAGGACCTTGCCCTCGCCTAGTGCCTCCCAGAACTTAGCTATCTTTGAGACAGGTATCTCGTACGTGAGGCTAAGCGTCCTACTCCTTATAGTGCCAGTTCTAGGATCATAGGCCATCACGCTCACCTCCTCAGTATGGTTACATAGCAGTAGTGGCCAGTCCCACCTACGTTATGGGCCAAGGCCACGTAGTTCCGCATTGGCGCCTGCCTCTCACGTGGCTTCACCTCCTCCCTTAGCTGCCGAGTTAGCTCTACTATCATGGAGACGCCAGTAGCACCTATTGGGTGCCCCTTGGCCTTTAGCCCACCATCCATGTTCACTGGGATACGGCCTCCCACGTACGTCTCGCCCTCACGGATCAGCTTGGCCCCCTCGCCCTTCTTGCAGAAGCCGAGGTCCTCGTAGGCCATTATCTCAGCTATGGTGAAGCAATCGTGGACCGTGGCACAATCTATATCGCTTGGCCCCACGCCAGCCATCTTGTAGGCCATCTGGCTTGCCCTAACTGTCGCTAGGAGGCCCACATAGCTCTGGCGCTTAGTTAGGTTCCCGCTATCAGATGAGTAGCCCACGCCAGCAACCCAAACTGGCGTATCAATACCGAGCTCCTTTACCTTATCCTCAGAGGCCAGGACCACGGCAGCAGCTCCATCGCAGATGGTACAGCAATCGTAGAGCTTTAGTGGCCAAGCTACTACTGGTGATGCAAGTGCCTTCTCAACCGTTATCTCCTCATGTAGGTGGGCGTATGGGTTCATGTTCGCATAGTGGTGGTTCTTCACGGCCACTAGGGCTAGATCCTCTTCTGTCGTGCCGTAGGCTGCCATGTGGGCTGTAGCGTGTAGGGCGTAGTAGCCTGGGAAGGTAAGGCCGAAGTTCTCAAACTCCCATAGGTAGGAGCCAGCCCTGCCTATGAGCTCTACTGCCGTTGGCGTATCTACCTCACGCATCTTCTCAACGCCAACCACGAGCACGATATCTGCTACCCCACTGGCTATGGCTGTGTACCCAGCTAGGAAGGCAGCACTACCGCTTGCACAGGCTGCCTCAAACCTAGCTAGACCAGCCCCAGATATGCCACAGTAGTCCGCTATCATAACGGCTGGCAGCCCCTCCTCGTACCACATGCCTATGGTGCCTACTGGCATGAACTCTACATCCTTGGCCGTTATGCCTGCATCCTCCATGGCTGGCTTGATGGCCTCAAAGGCCAGCTCACATACATTTACATCCTGCCTTCG
>DQYM01000239.1 GCA_011040545.1 Candidatus Bathyarchaeota archaeon
CTATGAAGGCTAGGCCAGCTACGCCAACCCCAAGTGGTATGAGGAGGAGCACGTAATAGTCCATGCTCTCCTCTCCGCTCGCTCAAGCAGAACTTAGATAATAAGTTTTCCCAGCACCCTTGCGCTACTCGCTAAGCTCAATTACGTACTCGCAGTACTTGTCCTCTGGCCTCCTCTTTCGGACGGATAGTGTTAGCTTTGGGTTCAAGGCCTTTATCACACCACGCTCAAAGCTAAGCATGATGGCCTCACACATGTCCTTTGTCGGTATGTTTAGCTCTATGCAGGCCTCAAGCACTGGGCACCAGGCAGTGCAGTTCACGACCACCCTATCTGGCCCCCGCTCTACTATAACGTGCTCTTCTGGCTTGAAGACCTCTAGGCCAAACATCTGCTTGAAGTTCTTTAGGAGCTCCCAGCCAGATAGGGCATCTACGCCAGTTATATCAAGCTTCTTCAGCTCCCTCTTCGTCCAGGCCTCCCCCTCTTCCTCCATCATCTCAGATAGGAGCTCTAGCGCCCTCTCAGCCCCTATTATCTGGCCTACCTTCCTCACGTATTTAATTAAGCGTTTAACCCAGCCGACCAGCCTAGACCTAAACGCAACCAGTGTGAGAGACGAGGCTTATCCCCTCCCGTGATTTGTGCTCCAGTTGGAGCGCTTAATAAGCCTTTTCCGAGCGGAGGCGTTCTAGGATCCTAGAGGGGGCTGTAGAGCGTAAGTTAGCTCCATAGTAAAACGGAAGCCAGTATGGCTAAGTTGCTTATAGCTGTCGTTATTAATACAAGCGGGAGGCCTAATTTAGCAAAAGCTTTTGGACTTATTTTGTAACCCTTCTCCGAGGCAGCACTAGCGACTACGAGGTTAGCATAAGATGCGATAACTGTCCCGTTCCCACCTAGACAAGTGCCTGCAGCTAGGGCCCACCAGAGGGGGCCAGGCCTCAAGCCACATACCTCTATGAGGGTTGAGCGCATAGTTATAGTATATGGGACGTTATCTATAAAGGCCGATATGATAGCAGATGACCATAGCACAGCCGTGGCCCCTACCAGCTTGTTCCCCATAAGGGCAGGGGCCATGATGGCAGCTAGGTCGGTTATAACGCCCCACTTATCAAGGGCACCAACTAGCATCAGGAGGCACGTTATGGATAAGACGGTTTCCCAATCTACCTCCCTTACAACTGGCCCAACACGCTTGCCACCTACTATCAGCATTATGGATGCTACTATGAGGGCCACTGCACCAGGCATGAGGCCGAAGTAAGGGCCTATTATGAAGCCAATGATCATAGCTACGAAGAGGGAGGCGTAGAGGACAAATAGCTTCTTATCGGCTATGACCTCTGAGGGGTCTATCGGTATCCTCCTGAACTTAGGCCTAGCGCTTAGGAAGCTATGCCTGAAGAAGAGGAATAGCGAGCCAAGGAGTGCCCCAACGCTAACGATGGTCGGCAACCACATGTGGGATAGGAAGTCCCAGAAGCTAATGCGTAGGGCTGAGGCTATGAGGATGGTCGGTAGGCTGCTCACGGACGTGCTCATGCCAGCTATGTTGACCGTGAATATGAGGCTGAGCACTAAGGGCCTTGGATCTAGCTCAAGCACATCCATGATCTCAATCGCCACCATGCTCATCATTAGAGCGACCACCACAGTAGCACCAGCGAAGCTAGTTAGCAAGGCGCTCACGACTATGAAGAACACCATCATCTTAGTGGGATCACACCTAACGAGGTTAGCCATGTGGATGCCAAGCCACCTGAAGAAGCCAACATGGCTAAGCATACGTGCTACCATCATCACGCCTATCAGGAGGGCCATTATATCAAAATCTACGTAGTGCCATGTCTCCTCCCAGCTAAGCACGCCCAGGAGGAGCAGGAGCGTAACGCCAGCTAGGCTAGCTACCGTGAGTTCCCTCAGGCCAAGCACTATGAGTAGGTATACGCCTACGAACACCGCTACAGCTATCCACTTCGGGTCCATTATGAAGGGCATCGCCAGCCCTCCTCAATGCCCCTTCTTAGCTGATTAGGTGCCCTACGCTTGCCCTGCCTTCATGTCTGCCTTCAGGCAAGGCAAAATAAACCTTGCTTTATTTTATAATATGGCTTCTTTCGCAGCCTTGGATATAGGAATCACACGTTAAAAAAGAAAGAGAAGGGAAATAGGGCCATGAGCTTGGCTTAGGCATGCAAAAGCTAAGGCTTCGTCCTTGAGCTTAAACCAGCTTAAATTACTTGTGCTATAGCGTAGTTACGGCCTACCTTGATTATGCGTATCTTAACGTGCTGCCCAGGCCTAGTGCCAGGGACGAATATGATTAGCCCTTCTATCCTTGCTACACCAGCATCACCACGCCTGCTCATCTCCTCAATGTCTACCTCGTGCTCCTCGCCAACGGCCACAGGCAGGGGCCTCCTTGGCCCAAGGACGGCAAGCCTCCTTCTCCTACTCACCTTCCTCACCTCCCATGCAGTTGTTGGCCAAAGCCCTAGCTGGCCCCTTATAACGTTTTTGCTCGCTAGGAAGTCATGGCTAATGCATGAGGTGA
>DQYM01000244.1 GCA_011040545.1 Candidatus Bathyarchaeota archaeon
GAAGCGTTGGTCTAGGGCTGCTGAGGCTAGGCGTTCCTTTAGGTCCTGCCTCCTCACGACCACGAACTCCCAGGGCTGTAGGTTGCCTGCCGATGGGGCCCACCTAGCTGCATCTATGAGCGTTAGCTCCTCCTCCCACGTTACCTCATCCCTGGTGAAGCGCCTTATGCTCCTCCTGGTCCTGATGGCCTCAAGGACCTCCAAATCCCCACACCGAGGAGGGATTGCGTAGGAGCATTTAGCTCTTATCTGGGCACTCTCACCCTAACTCTTATCCCCCCAAGCCCTATGGTCGCCCGACATGAGGGAGGTAGGCGAGCTAAGGATTGGGGTATTCATCTGCCACTGTGGCCTAAACATAGCTAGCGTAGTAGATGTAGGGCGTGTTAAGGAGGCCATATCAGCCCTACCTGGCGTTGTGGTATGCGAGGACTACCCATACATGTGCTCTGAGCCTGGCCAAGAGCTGATAGTAAGGCGTGTGAGGGAGTTCAACCTCAATAGGCTAGTAGTAGCATCCTGCTCACCATCCATGCACGAGCCCACTTTCAGGGAGGTGGCCAGGAGGGCTGGCTTGAACCCATATCTATTTGAGATGGCTAACATCCGAGAGCACTGCTCATGGTGCCACTCGCACGAGCCAGAGAAGGCAACTGAGAAGGCCATAGACTTAGTGAAGATGGCAGTTGCCAAGGTAAGGCTGCTAGAGCCCCTTGAGGCTAGGAAGGCCCCTATTGAGCGCTCTGCCCTGGTCCTGGGCGGTGGCATAGCTGGCATAACAGCTGCCCTAGATCTTGCTGAGGCAGGCATCCACGTTTACCTAGTTGAGCGCTCGCCTTCAATTGGTGGCCACATGGCTCAGCTTGATAAGACTTTCCCGACATTAGATTGCTCTGCGTGTATTTTAACACCTAAGATGGTTGATGTAGCAAGGCACCCAAATGTAGAGCTCCTCACGTGCTCTGAGGTCCTTGAGGCCACGAGGACGGAGGCTGGCTTTAAGGTTAAGGTGCTTAAGAGGGCTAGGTATGTTGATGAATCTAAGTGCACTGGCTGTGGCATATGCACGGAACACTGCCCAATTGAGGTTCCAAGCGAATTTGATGCTGGACTAGGCCCTAGGAAGGCCATTTACATTCCATTTCCGCAGGCAGTTCCAAAAGTAGCTGTAATTGACCAGGAGCACTGCATTAAGTGTGGCTTATGCAGGCTGGCCTGCGAGGCAGGTGCAATTGACTTCAACCAAGAGGACAGGGAGCTAGAGCTGCAAGTTGGGGCCATAATAGTAGCAACTGGCATGGGCCTGCTGGATGTAGGCACCCTCCCCGAGCTAGCAGCCGTTAGGAGCCCTAATGTGATAACGCACCTCCAGCTTGAGAGGCTCCTTAGCTCCTCTGGGCCAACTGGTGGCCGTGTAATAAGGCCATCTGATGGGAAGGAGCCTAGGTCGGTAGCTATAATCACCTGCGTGGGCTCAAGGGATGAGAGAGCAAACCCCTTCTGCTGTCGTATAGGCTGCTCCATAGCTGTTAAGCAGGCATTCTTGCTAAAAGAGCGGTTGGGGCCTGATACTGAAGTCTTCATCTGCTTCATGGACCTAAGGGCGTATGGCCGTGGCCTAGAGGAGTTCTACGCCCGTGCTAGGGAGGAGGGCGTGAAGTTCATAAGGGGCTCACCATCGGATATAGAGCCCCTACCAGATGGCAGCATTAGGCTAACGGTATTTGATCAGAGCACTGGCAAGCTGCTTGAGGTAGTAGCAGATCTCGTGGTGCTAGTAGTTGGCCTAACGCCATCACCTGGCTTCAAGGATCTAGCTAGCAAGCTCAAGATGCCCGTAGGGCCAGATGGCTTTGCCCTAGAAGCCCACCCAAAGCTAAGGCCTGCTGAAACGCCAACAAAAGGCCTGTTCATAGCTGGCTGCTGCCAGGGGCCAAAGGACATCGTGGAGACGACCTCCCACGCTAGTGCAGCTGCTATGAAGGCTGCCTCCATGCTCCTGAGGGGCTACATCGTAGTTGAGCCATTTGTAGCAAGTGTTGATGAAGAACGCTGTAGGGGCTGTGGCCGTTGTGAGGAAGTATGTGAGTTCGGTGCCATACGCCTACAGGAACGTGATGGTCGGTTAGTGGCTAGGGTAAACGATGTCCTATGCGAGGGCTGTGGGTCCTGTGCTGTTAAATGCCCAACTGGTGCTATAAGGGTGCATGGCTTCACGAGGGAGCAGATACTGGCCCAGGTTGGGGTAGCAGCGGGGTGAGGGGCGTGGGCGTGGCTAGCTCCCTAACGGACCTAATGACGATGGCGAAGCCAGAGGAGGCCCTAAAGGCCAAGCTCACAGCCCTAGTGGCAGTTAAGCCAGATGCCTGCCTCCAGTGCGCTCGCTGCACATCGGGCTGCACGGCCTTTAGGCTCCTTGAGCTCAAGCCACATAAGATAGTTGGTTCAGCAAGGCTTGGCTTCCTTGAGGAACTCGTAAGCTCAACTGCCATCTGGGATTGTGCCCTCTGCTTGAAGTGTGCTGAGAGGTGCCCCCAGGGGATATCAGCTGCTGAAC
>DQYM01000154.1 GCA_011040545.1 Candidatus Bathyarchaeota archaeon
ACGAGCCTATCAACTATGCTCGGTGGGTGGCCCCTTGATGCTAGGAAGTCCCTTAGGGCCTCTAGGAGGCGCTCCTTCTCCTCATCCGTTAGGTCCCTAACTGCCCTCCACCTATCATCTTCCTTCACCCTTATGCCAGCCTTTGAGAGGACCATGAGGCAGTTGTCCTCCCTGTACGTTATGCCAGGCACGAGGGGGCTGGTTGTGTAGGCCATGGCCTTGTGTATCGGCCTGGTCTCACGGCCATAGAAGATTAGGTCCTTAGATACCTCAAGCAGGCCAGCTTCCACGGCATCCCTAACGGCAAGCTCATTGAGGCCAGCAAGGGAGCGCTTATTGAACGTATCCTGGAGGTCCCCAAGGGCACCTACGACAGCCAGTGGGGCGAGGTCCCTGAAGGAGCTATCAAGCTCCCTAGCTACTAGGTAGGCTACCCCAGCACCGCTTATGTCCTTAGAGCCATCTAGGCCGTGGTTGTGGGGGTTCACCTCAACCCAGCCTGGTGGCGGTGGGCCAGATGGGGGGTGGTGGTCTAGTACGAGGACGCCCCTCGTCCCAAGCTCCTTGGCTAGGAGCTCCATGTAGGAGCTACCTATGTCCGTGAATACAAATGGTCCCTCAAAATCAGAGGATAGCTCGGATATGATATCTTCATCTAGCCAGGGGACTATCCTGACCCTAAAGGGGACGCCAAGCCTGTATAGGCAGGAGGCCATTATGCCAGCAGCTGAAATGCCATCTGCATCAACATGGGAGACTATGGAAATGGGATTGCCTTCCTTAGCCCAGCGGGATAGCCTATCTGCTGCCCTCTTCACAAAGCGGAAGAAGGCCTCACGACCAAACCTATCTAGGCTTATGGACATAAAGGCCACCTAGCCGAAGGCTGCAGCCCTCGGCTTGTACTTCCAATCTGGTGGTAAAATGCCCTTACGCTTGTAGTACTTAGCTAGCCTATGTATCTTCGCCTCTATCAGCTGGAGCGCCCTCTTGTTGTGGTAGTCCTTCGGGTGCTTCTCCAGGTGGGCTGCTAGCCTATTTGCCTTCCTTATGAGGTTCTCAAGGTCCTCAGGTATCGGCCTAGCGAGGCCATGCTCACGTAGTATCTGCGTTATGGACTTGCCAGTTATGGGCTTTACGAGCGGTATGCCGTACTGATCCCTCAGTATTATGCCTATCATGCTGGGTGGGTGGCCCTCCTTAGCCAGCTTGATGACTAGGGCCTCTACCTCCTCTGGCTTGTAAGTGCACCAAGGAGGGGGCTTCTTGCTAACTGGCCTAGTTGAGTGGGACTTACCACGCCTCTTCTTGTGCAATACCTCTTCCCCCTGAGCCATTAAGGGCGTGGGGGGAGCAATATAAAGGTTGATGTGGCATGGCCGTGCCTGGCCTCTGGCAGGCTAGCCTGACCTGACTAGGCCCTGATGTCCGACGAGCCGAAACCCTTATAACCGTTGTGCACAGGCAGGCATAACGGTATGGAGGGGTAGCCGTGAACAGAAGGGCCTTAGCAGTTGTGGTCGGCATAACAGTGGCCATCTGCGTAGTTGCCTTCGTGCTATATTACACCCTGCTCCTGCCGAAGAGGGGCCAGTGGGCTCTTGAGATATACGTGGATGGCTCCTTCGTAGCTGGCTACACGGTTGAAGAGCTTTCTGAAATGGCACAGGTCGTCTACGTACCAGATTACGAGCGAAACTGCACTATGGTGCCACTCTGGGACCTGCTCCAGAACACAACAGCGGACCCAGATGAGGTGCTCGTTAAGTCCATAAAGGCAGTGGGCTCAGATGGCTACTCTAGGACCATTAGGAAGGGCGAGTACAAGATAGGCAAGGAAGCTTGGTTCTACCTGAAGGATACCTACGTGAGGATAGTAGAGGAGGAGTACGTGGCGGACGAGGGGCCACTTAGGTTCACCGTGCTAGGCCTATCGCATACCTACTGGGTGAAGTTCCTCGCTAGGATAGAAGTTGAAACGGCTGGGTGGGGCCTGACCGTGCTTAAATCGGGCATTGGCTGGAACGTGCTTGGCTTCTTCACGCTCTCCGATTTAGCTGCCATGCCAAAGGTAAGCATAAGCATTGGGGAGGAAACGCTTGAGGTCATAAACCTAACGGAGGTACTATCACGCTGTGGCTTAAGCATAAGCGATGTAGAGGGCCTAACGCTCATGGCCTACGATGGCTACATGAGGGATGTAGAAGGCCAGTACGCCCCGCACTGCTACATCTGGATAGTACCAGATGACCTAGTTCCAGAGAAGGGACGCTTAAGGGCCATAATACCTGATCTAAGCAAGAAGTACTGGGTTCACCACTTGATAGCCATAGAGGTAAGCACGTGAAGGGTGATAGCGCTTGCCAGGCACGGTGAGGAGCCGAAGCTCGTTCAAGGCTGCCCTCTTAGCCGTGCTAACTGCCATACCAACTGGCCTAGGCTACGTGCTAGGGCCGATAACGCATAGTGCTGATAGGATCCTCTCCCTGGTCGTGATACCTGGCCTAGGCCCACTGCCCTGGAAGCTCCACCTAGGCTTCATGCCC
>DQYM01000132.1 GCA_011040545.1 Candidatus Bathyarchaeota archaeon
AACTGGGATAGTAATTAAGGCCGAGAGGCCAAGCGAGGCCATTAAGGAAGCAATGGAGGCCCTACCGCCAGAGCTCCAAAGTGCCGTGCTAGTTGAGAAGCCAGATGTAAGCTGGGATGATATAGGAGGGCTTGATTATGCAAAGAGAGCCCTTAAGGAGGCCATAATATGGCCCTTACTTAGGCCAGAGCTATTCAAGGGGCCAAGGGAGCCTTGGAGGGGCGTCTTGCTATTTGGGCCACCTGGCTGTGGGAAGACGCTACTGGCTAAGGCTGCTGCAAACCAATGTAAGGCCACGTTCTTCAACGTGGATGCTGCTATCGTTATGTCCAAGTGGCTGGGCGAGTCAGAGAAGAATGTTAAAATGCTATTTGATGCAGCTAGGAAGGCAGCTCCATCTATAATATTCATAGATGAGGTTGATTCCCTCCTCACGACGAGGGGCCTAGATGAGGTCGGTGGCGAGAGGCGTGTTAAGACACAGTTCCTAATAGAGCTAGATGGCCTTAGGACGCTAGACGAGTTGGTGGTCGTCATAGGCGCTACAAATAGGCCCTGGGATCTAGATCCAGCTATAATAAGGCGATTTGAGAGGCGAATATACGTCCCCCTGCCAGATAGGGAGGCAAGGGAGGAGATATTTAGGATACACCTAAGGGGGGTTGAAGTAGCAGGTGATGTAGATCTCAGTGAGCTGGCTGAGCTAACAGTTGGCTACACGGGCTCTGACATAAAGATGGTATGTAGGGAGGCTGCTATGGAGCCACTTAGGGAGTTCATGGAGAGGGAAGCCATACCTGAGGGCGAGGTAAGCATAAGGCCGATTCAGAAGGGCGACTTCGTAAAGGCCCTAAGGGTAGTTAGGCCAATTGTAAGGCCACCTGATGTCAGGAGGTATACTGAGTGGGCAGAGCAGTACGGTGAGCTCTAGCCTTGGGAGGGGGGCAAACTGGCCAAGCACATACCTGATCCCCTTGGGCTAGGCTACGTTGCTGCTAGGGAGGTCCTCACGGAGCGTGAGGCGAGGGGCAAGGTCCTGCTCCAAGTAGGGGAGGGGCACGTGGCCCTTATCACCTCACAGGCTAGGAAGGCCCTCTTAGGGCCAGGCATACATGAGATAAGGAAGGCAGAAGGCCCCCTCAGTATAGTGTGGTTTCTCTCAGGGCCTATCAAGGGTAAAGGTGGAAGGCCATTTACCTGTGCAGTTCCGATAACTAAGGGCAAGCTGCAGGATAAATACTTCTTAGGCCTGTTCTGCCAGCTTGAAGTAAGGATCTGGAGCCCCCTTAAGTTCACGGCCACCCTACTAGGGGGGAAGGGCAGTGAGGGCTTGTTTAAGCTTAACGTAAGGGATCTTGAGCTTAGAATTAAGGAGCTAGTAGGGGACGCCCTTGAGAAGGCCATGCCATTCTGTAGCTCAGGAGACGTAGAGAGCCCGACCTTCCCAGATTTCCTAGAGCACACAATTAACCTGGCCCTAGCCAGCATAGGGCTAAGGGCCTGCTCATTTAGAGTGCTAGCTTACACCCTCAAGGGGCCTTATGAAAATGTAAATAGGCTCTACTTAGAGCTAGGCAAGAGCTTCCCATCCCTTACCGATCAAGAGGGGAGGGAGAAAAAGCTACTTGAGAAATTAGAGCTCCTAAAGAGCAAGCCTTGGCTGCTAAGCAGGCCAGAAAGGGGACCTGAGAGCTGGCTTAGCAGTTGGCGCTCCTTTTGGGTTGAGCTAATAAAGGACTGGATGTGGGTTAATCGTAGGTTTTGCGTGGGAATTGATGAGCTAAGCTCATTAGAGCCATTTTCCAGGATGATGAGGGAGCACCTAGAAGACGTATTCAGAGCCCTTAGGGCAGAGCTACGGGAGGAGGGGGGCAGGGTTATCCTAGAGGATGTGCTTGAGGGGCTCTGCTCATGCCTGCCCAAGTGGGCCTTACAGAATGGCCTTTACGAGCTAGATGTAAGTAGCCTTGAGAGGCTGCTGGGTCTAAGTCCATTTGAGGCCAAGGTCCTACTTAAGAGGCTGGTAGCAAGTGGATGCTGCGAGTGGTCTAGAGAAGGTAGTTCTGTGGTCTTCCGACCATAGTTTAATCTTGTTTAACTTCCCCGTGCTTCTCAAGGCCAGGGAAATACCATTTATCTTGCTCACCAGCATAAGAACCTGGCACGTGCCTAGCTATACCAGCTTTCTCAAGGGCCTCAAGGACAGCCCTAGCTTTTGCTACTGGCCAATCCGCCTCTACGGCTAGTTCCTCAATGGTTAGTTGAGGTGGAGATCTAGTGCTAGCAATCTCAAGCACTTTAAGCTCGTCCTTTCCAAAGCCCTCTGGCGATAACCTTATTATCCTAGCACCAGAGGAGAGCGTAAAGACACCTGCTATAATTCGTTCCTTCTCCAAGTGCTTAATTGCCTCTTCTACATCCCAGATAGAAGGCTCCTCCCCGTACTCTTCTGCGTAGGCATCTACTACCGATGCTAGGAAATCGCCATATACCATTATATCACCGTACTTCTCCCTTAGCTCCCCGATCTTCCT
>DQYM01000173.1 GCA_011040545.1 Candidatus Bathyarchaeota archaeon
GGGGCTAGGTGGCGGGCCTCAAGCAAGAGCCTCATGAGCTCTACTGGCTTGCTGAAGCTTAGGCCTGGGACGGCAGAAACCATATCGTCAAAGCTATTCCCATGATAAACTAGGAACTTAACGCCATGGAGGGCCACCATACATGGATTACCAAGCATAACCACCCTATCATCATTATACAGGGAGGCAGCGTATTCCTTTGGTATGGCTGGCTGAGGGAGCGCCCTACGGCAGGCATCATGGTTCCCAGGCGATATGATGATCTTCACGTGCTCTGGCACATTAGATAGGATGGCCATGAGGCCCTCGTATTGAGCGTGGATATCTGCTATGGCTAGATCTGCCTCCTGGCCAGGATAAACGCCAACTCCATCAACTAGGTCGCCAGCTATGATTAAGTACTTAACTGAGCCAGCTATCTCCCTTAGGCCCCTATTGCCAAGGCCACCGTTAAGCCACAATATGAAGCGCTTAAAGGCATCCAGCATGAAGCTCTTGCTCCCGAAGTGGATATCAGATATTAGAACAGCATAAAGGGGCTCCTCAGTGGCCTTAATGGCTCTCTTCCTCTCTGGTAGGCTTGGCATTATCAATTCTCTTGCGATAAATGCATCCCTTCCTACCTTCACGGCCCTAATGCAGACAACCTGATCGGCCATGAGCCTCCTAGCTTTTTCATAGGCTTCCCTACTTGCCTTTGGCGTGAATATGATAGTAGCTAGCCCCTTATCATCTTCTAATATGGCTATTACTTTCCCATCGCCTTCCCTCTTCTCCCTAACCATGCCTATTAGCTTCACCTCGGTATTCTGCCTAACCCTTAGGGCCTCAGACACGCTCAGGGCATCTCTAGCATCTAGCCTCTGCCTCAAGAGGCTGGATAGACGCTTAAACCTATCCTTGAAGTAGTCTAAGAAGTCGTTAATGCTTCCCTCTGAGCCAGCATCGCCTGTTGGATCCATGATGACCTCAACTTCAGCTTCCACTTCCTCTGCTAATCCCCTCCTAGCTCCCTTCCCAAGCCCTAGTGCCCCGTGGGCTTCTTCCCTATCGGCCTCGTGCCTAGGGCCTAGGGCCTTGATGTCCTCACCACCTATGAATATCCTACCTTCCTTAAGGGCCTTATCAACGGCTTCCCTCACGACCTCTAGTGGATCTAGGTTGCCTGGGAGCTCCCTAAGTGCTCTAAGGCCATCTGGCTTGAGCTGGCAGCCAGACCTTATTATGTATAGAATGGCTTCCCTTATTGCATTAGGATCTGGCAAGGCCTAGGTCCCTCCTTGGTATGCAGATATGGCCTTCCTCATTTCCCACGACCTCAGAAAGGCCGAGGATGTGCAGTATGGCCGTGAGAGCTGCAGTTATAGCATCTAGCTCATGCATGGATAGGGGCTTAGCCTCAAGGTCGCCCCTCAGCCCTATGGCCATAAGGGCCTCCTGAACTGCCTTCCTGCCTCTTACAGGCAGGCCAAGCACCTTACGGCTAGATGTTGGATGAACCTCAATGACCTCAAGGCCCTTGGCCGTGAGCTGGCCCGCTAGCCTAATCCCCCTTAGCGTTAGCTTCCTCATGGCTGGGAACATGGGGGGCAGGACGGGGAGGCCTAGCTTGTGCATCTCCCTATCTACCTTGCGTGTGTAGCCTGCCCTAGGCAGGGAGAGGGGAGCATCTATGGCCACGAGGGAGGGGCTTGCTGAGAGGGTAGCCTCCAGTATCTCATCATCTGGACCTAGGAGGGCCGTCCTAACGTGCCCAGCCTCAAGTAGCGCCCAGCCAGAGGGGTTGGCCTCTGAGCCAGCTAGGTCTATGCCTACTGCCCTCTCCCCGCAGCTTAATATTAGCTCTCTTAGCCCCTCGCCCAATCCCGCCCCCAGCTTAACCCATCTCCCCACGCCCTTAACCCTTGCCATCACGATTGCCTCTAGTGGCCCTTAGGAGCCCTCTATGTGCCTCCTAATGAACTCAATTAACGCCTCCTTGCCGATGGCCCCTAGTATCCTATCAACTGGGGCGCCATCTACGAATATCATGATGGTAGGTATAGCCATTATCCTGTACCGCTCTGCTAGCTCAGGTGCCTCATCTACATTTACCTTTGCGAATATAGCTTGGCCAGAGAGTTCCCTAGCTACATCCTCAAATATAGGCTCCATTATACGGCACGGTGGGCACCAGATGGCCCAGAAGTCAACTACAACTGGCTTATCGGCTTTTATTATTAGCTCATCAAAGGACTTCACATCATCTAGGTGTATAACAGGGCTTGAGCTCACGACCACCACCTCACTCATGGGCTGGCACTAGGCAGATGAACTTAAGCACGCTGCTACCAGTGTTCCTGAACTGGTGTAGCTCGTTAGGTGGTATGAAGACGACAGTGCCAGGGCCAATTGGCACCTCACCATCTGGCCCAACCACGACACCGCTCCCCTCAAGCACGAATACCTCATGCTCCCAGGGGTGCTTATGGAGCGGTGTGTAGCCATTTGGCTCAACTTCAAAGACACGCATCCAGAACTTCTCAGCACC
>DQYM01000215.1 GCA_011040545.1 Candidatus Bathyarchaeota archaeon
AGGGAGTATTATATAAAGGAGGGGTACCAGGTTTACGTGGTCCATCGCCTTAAAGCCCTAAGTCTAGATGTAGAGCCCACCATGATAGAAGGAGCCCTCTTGTTCTCTTATATCTATCACGACATAGCTAAAGCAGCTGAGCCCTATCAAACAAGGATAATAAGGAATAGAAGTGCCTCGGGCCATGACATCGTTTCAGCCTTCATAGCTATGTTGGCCTTAGAAGAAGGGCCATTCTGGCTTCCAGAACCCCTGGGTTGGGCCTGTGTTAAGGCAATTGCCTTTCACATGGTTGGCTTAAGGGAACTCGTAGAGAAGGCAGTTATAATGGCAGGAAATATCTTAAAGCAGCATGACCTTGATGCCTTTACTATGTCAGAGGAGGTAGTCTTATGGTTTAATAAGCTCGTAGAAAGTAGTTGGCAAATACCTGAAATCCCACCGCCGACCCTACAGGCCCGTGAACTCACGATACTATGGGAGGACCTTAGATTACTTATTTCACGTCTCTCCCCGAGACTCAGAGGCTCAAGCGATTTCAACGCTGAGGACCTAGCTACTATGTTAATACTCCACCCCCTGGTCGTGGCCGATGAGGTGGCGGTGGCCACTAATATAGGACGTGAGGTTAAGCCGTGGGCTAGGGATTTTATTGATAGCATAGGGGAAGCCCGTAAATACAGGCGTGGAGATACCTAGGGTGGGGATGCCTTGAGGGCCCCGCTGTGCCACGTGAGCTTTGAGTTCACCCCCGAGCAAGATGTAGTTGTCCCTCCCTTCACATCTAAGGTCTCAAAGACCATCTTAATCCAGCTGCTAGGGGATGGCTCCCTCCTCTCTGGCCTTAGGGAGCCAGGTGGCCTCCTACGCAAGCCCCTGGTTGTATCGCCCATCCTAGCTGGCGGCAGCCCGCTCTTCAAGCTCCAGGGCCAGGAGGGCTTCATAGTCCTAAGGGCCAATAAGCGGTATAGCTTCACGGTCTCAGCCATTGGCTCCTTAGCTAGCGAGAAGCTCTTGAGCTGCCTCATAGATGAGCTACCCTGTGATGGCATAAGGCTGTTCAATACGCAGGTCTGCTTGCTAGGCGTGAACGTGGTCGTAAGGGACCTATCTGAGCTAGGCCTACCAGATGCGCCAGCCTACAAGATCACCTTTAAAACACCAACCGTGCTCCAGTTCCCGAGGCCCTGGCGCTGGAGGTTTAAGGCCCCACGCTACTGCCTCTTCCCACACCCTTACCTCATAGTCTGGTCGTTAGTAAGGCACTGGAACTCCCTTGCCCCACCTAGCATGAGGCTTGAGCCACTAAGGCTATCCTACTACGCAAGCTATGCTCTAATTGAAGCAGACTTCAACATCAGGGCTGTAACGGCTATCTACGAGAAGGCCAGCCCTGACCGCAGGAGGCCCTCTGGCCCCAGGGGCTTCATAGGGTGGGTTCTATTTGAGCACAGGAAGGGGAATGAGAAGCTAGATAGGCACTTAAGGGCCCTCCTGGACTACGCTAACTACGTGGGGATAGGGAAATCACGCTCAATAGGGTTCGGCATGGTCAGCGTGAAGCCCATCCTGTGAGGGGCCTGCCTTGGGCAAGCTAGCCTTGGTAGATGAGTACGGTGCCTTCTTAAGCGCAAGGGAAGGGCGCTTCCGCCTCCTAGTAAGGGATGAAAGTGGGAGGAGGGTTGTTAAGTGGGAACTCGCACCTGTTGAAGTTGATGCTATTGTATTTGCAGTTAGAGGGGCCTCTATATCCGCATCAGCGATACTACTGGCTAGCGAGTTCGGCATAGACCTTGTCTTCCTAGATGGCGATAGGCCAGTCGCCCGCCTCCTACCAGCTACGTATGGCTCAACCATGAGGAATTGGCTCTACCAACTCAAGGCACATGAAGATGATAGTAAGAGAGCTGAGCTAGCCAGGTTATTTGTAGAGGGCAAGATATATAACCAGAGGAGGGTGCTACTTGAGCATGCTAAGAGGGCTAGGGCTTCTGGCAAGCCACTAAGGGTAGTTGAGAAGGCTGCAGATAAGATAGATGGCCTCCTCATATCGCTAGAGGATGTCAAAACGGCTGAGGAAGCAGCATTAGTAGAGGCCCAGGCCGCTAGGCTTTACTGGCGTGCCGTCGGCAATATAATACCAGGGGAGCTAGGCTTCAAGGGGAGGATTACACGCTCTAGAGCAGGGGAAGGACCAGTTGACCCATTTAATAGGGCCTTGAACATAGGGTATGCTGCCCTTAAGAGGGAAGTATGGAGGGCTGTCTTCCTAGCTGGCCTAAACCCCTACCTGGGTTTCCTACATAAGCCAAGAGCTGGGAAGATGGCTCTTGTATTTGATTTAATGGAGGAATTCAGACCAGTATGCGTGGATAGACCACTGATAAGGCTTGCCAGGGGCAAGCCACAGGTTCTAAGAATGTTTGAGCTAGGTAGGGAGCAGGAGGCAGTAGTTGAGGTGTGGAGGGCTGTGGTAAACTACATGAAGAAGGCAAAAACACCATATCCAAACTTGATACTGAAGCA
>DQYM01000159.1 GCA_011040545.1 Candidatus Bathyarchaeota archaeon
TAGGGCACTAGGGAGGGCACTGGAGCTTGAGGCAGAGCTAGCTGACCTATTTGAGCGCTTAATGAACATCCTAGTTAGGCTTGAGGTCCTTAAGTTCAAGAGGGAGCAGCTCCTCGCCGAGCTAAAGGACCTTGAGAGCAAGCTAAGGCTGAAGGAGGCAAGGCTAAGGGAGCTGGTGGCCAAGGCCAAGGCACTAGGGCCAAGGATCCCAGCCCCAAGGCCAGCTGAGGAAATCCAGGATGAGCTTAGGCGTGTTGAAGGCCAGCTCCTAGCCCTAAGGGATGTAGGTGAGGAGGCAGAGCGCATGTACAAGCGCTACTCAGAGCTGTACAGCGAGCTTGAGGCCAAGGCCAGGGCCGTTAGGGAGCGCAGGGAGGAGGCCATGAAGGAAGTTCGGAAGCGCATGGAGGCATGGCGCTCGGTTGTAGGCAAGATGGTTGAGGATGTTAGCTCACGTTTTAGGGCAATCCTATCTCGTGTGCAAGGGGATGGCTCTGTTTCGCTCGTGAATGCAGAGGACATAGAGGAAGCTGGTGTCCGCATAACAGTTGGCTTTAGGGGCTCTAAGCCAATTGAGCTAGATGCCTACACGCAGAGCGGTGGGGAGAGGTCGGTGGCCACAGTTGCCTTCCTCCTAGCCCTCCAACAGCACGTTAGGTCCCCCTTCAGGGCCATAGATGAGTATGATGTGCACCTAGATCCACTTAATAGGCGTAGGCTAGCAGAGGCCCTCGTCTCAGTAGTAGAGCAATCTGGCGTGCAGTACGTAGTGATAACGCCTGGTCCACTTCCCTTTGCTGGGAAGGACGTGCGTATCCTAACCGTTCAGTGCGTAGAGGGGGAGAGCGTGGTCAAGCTCTTAAGGCCATAGGCCCTGAGCATGTAATTAAATATGTTAAAGGAGATGAGCCCTGGCATGTATTAATTCTAACTTCTTTCACAGAACTATGGTCAGTGTATGTTTATATCCCAGGGACTCCCCCTTCCCTGGGGGATGAGAAGGCTCATCATGAGGCCCCATGAGCTCCCGTGTGGGATAATCGCCCCAAATAAGAAGCTGGCCCAGTTCTGCTTTACGCTGAAGAACGTGCCAGGAGCCCTCGCCAAGATAGCCAGCGAGATGGCTAGGTGGCATATAAATATCCTCTCTGGCCATATAACAGCCCTCCCAGATGAGGAGTTTGGCTATGCCACCTTCTTTGCCGACCTAACTGACCTAACAGTAGATACAGGTGCCCTTATTGAGAAGCTTAGGAGCCTAGATGTCGTTGAAGATGTATATATGGTTGAGCCAGAGATACCTACTATGATAGTTGATGTCGTCCACTTTCCACTTAAGTTCCTAGGCGAGGATTCAGTGATCATAGACTTAAGGATGGTCGGCCACATGTTCAGTCGCCTATTTGAGGTCTTTGAGACAGGTGCTAGCGTAATACTGTATGAGATGGGCTATAGGGCTGGGAAAGCTGCTGCAGATGCCATCCTAAAGAGCGGCCTTGAGGGCCTTGATGCCTTTAAGGCCATCATGGCCCTTAGCATAGCTAGGGGCTGGTGCGTCCCAGAGCTCATTGAGTGGGATGAGAGGGAGCCAAGGCTTGTAATAAGGCTCTGGGATAACTTTGAGTGCAAGCCCATAGCTGGCCAGAGGAATAGGCCTAATAGCCACCTCGTTAGGGGGCTAATAGCTGGCATACTAGAGGGCCTCACGGGCAAGAAGGTAAAGGTCAAGGAAACGAAGTGCATAGCTAAGGGAGATGATTACTGTGAGTTCATAGCTGAGGGCTACGAGGCTACAAGGTAGGCAGTGAGCCTGGCCCAACTCGTCATATTTATTAGAGCCCCCTTCACCTGCCCAAAGGCCGAGGAGGGGGCTCCTTGGAGACAGAGCTATGCCAGTTCTGCCTTAAGACGGGCGTTCTATGCCCGATATGTGAGGAGAAGGTGCAGAGCGGGAAGGTAGGCCCCTCATACGTAAAGGTAGCCAGGCGCCTCCTAGAGCTTGAGGCCAAGGGCATGAGTGCCCTCCAGGATGTACGCCTCCTCAACGTAGCCGATGTCAAGGGCGTCCTGGTCTTGGTCTTCAAGAGGGGGGACCTAACACGCCTAAGGCCGATAAGGAGGAGGCTGGCCCGAATACTAGAGGAGGAAACTGGCAAGAGGGTCCACTTCATGGAGGGGGATGTTGATGAGCGTGAGTTCCTAGAGCAGCTATTCTGGCCATCTAGGCTGCTGACCATAAATAAGATATGGCTCCCAGATGATACAGTTGAGACCAAGGTAGTCCTTAAGGGCAAGAGGCCCTGGGCTCGTGTTGAAACGCTCGTTGAGATAGCCCGTGAGCTACGTGGCCTTAGCCTTAGGGTTGAGTTCATGAGGTGAAGGGGCTAGTGGTGGTGGGCGTATGAGGGGCCTACGTAGGACGCACTATACCGACCAGCTTGGGCCAGAGCTAGATGGGCAAGAAGTAGTGCTGATGGGCTGGGTAAAGGACATCAGGGA
>DQYM01000152.1 GCA_011040545.1 Candidatus Bathyarchaeota archaeon
GCATTACCCTTAACTCCCCATGCACATCGTAGGCATGGGGGCGGTGGCCCTGAGCTTCAGGAAGGCCAATAGACGAGAGGTAATTAAGTGGTGGGCTGAGCGATTCGGTATCCCAGAGGAGGTCCTAGAGCCCTATGAGTTCTACTTAAAAGGCAAGGGGACCATCTGGGCACTAAGGCGCACGGATAGGCTGCCTATAGGGCTTAGGTTTGAGGCCCTAGGCATGGTAATAATGCGCAAGAGCAAGCTAGGGTGGAAGCCAACTACAAATGCCATACAGGTATTTGGGCGCTATGCCAGGAAGAACGTGGTAGAGCTAAATGAAGCACAGATGAGGGCCTTTGTAGCTGGTGAGGCAATAGATGGCCCATTTGAGGGCCTTGAGGAAGGCTACGTGGTCGTTTGCTACAAGGGCGTGCCACTCGGCTGTGGCCTATACAGGCGTGGTCGCCTCATCTCCCAGGTGCCGAAGGTGAGGAGGCGCCTAGAGCTGATCTAGGGGATGGCCATGCGCCTGGAGGCCTTGAAGTTCATAAGGTGCCCTGCCTGCAAGGGCCCCCTGAGGCTCACGGCCAAGAGGGCCGTTAGGGGCGAGGTTCTAGACGGCTACCTAAGCTGCCTGGGTTGTGGCCTTAAGTTCGGCATCCATAATGGCCTACCTAGCCTCCTAGCACCAGGCTGCCTCAGGGCTGCTAACTGGCTCTCAAGGCTCCTCTACGATGTCTATGCCCCGTTCTACGATAGACTTGAGGCTAGGCTAGCAAGGTCCCTTGGCTTCTCAGAGGGGGAGCTAAGGGAGGAAATCGCTTCTTACCTAGACCTATCTGGCCATGAGAGCGTGCTTGAGGTATGCGTTGGCACGGGTGGCAACCTACCGTACATAAGGGCCAGGACAAATGGCCTTGTAGCAGGGCTAGATATCTCAAGGGAGATGCTCAGGGTCTGCCAGGCTAAGGCAAGGGAGCTGGGGCTAGATGCGCACCTATTCATGGGGTGTGCTGAGCGCCTGCCCTTCAAGGATGGCTTCTTTGATAGGGTGCTGATAGGCGGTGGCATATCGTACTTCAGCGACCCACGTGCTGCCCTAGCGGAGGCCAGGAGGGTGGCCTCAGATGGTGGCCTCGTGATCGTTTTTGAGCAGGTAACTGCCCTTGAGAGGCTGCTTAAGAGGGAGCTAATGCCCCTGCGCTACCTGCCTAAGGGCCTTAAGCCAATTGGGCTTAAGTGGCTATTCAAGCGTAGGTTCTATCTCCTGAAGCTAGCCTGCCAGTAGGAAATCTCAGTAAATCTTATAAGAAGTGATATCTGCCAAAAACGATGGTGATGAATATGAAGGCCTCTTGGAAGCGGATCCTAGCGGTATCCCTAGCTCCTACGATCCTAAACCTACTGCTCTCCTACGTGCTAGTGATGCTAGCCGTCCCCCTAGATGTATGGATGTCAGGGGATCCAGCTAAGATATCATACCACGTGGCACTAGCTACTTTGACATACGGCCCCCTCCTCTGGGGTGGCCTAGCCCTCCTGTTCGCACTACTGGCCGTGAAGTTCATGCACGATGAGGGGGAGGCACTTAGGCCCTACTTCTACTTGCCTGAGGGGGCAAGGGGGAAGGCTACCGATGCCCTACTAGCTCTAGCCCTAGCTGGCCTTAGCTTCCTACTCCTAAGCATCTTATCACCCTATCTTACGAGTATGCTAACGGCTCCATCGCCTGAGGCTGCTGAGGCGTTCTACAAGGCCGTTGAGGCCATGCCAACTTGGTCTAAGCTCTTCATGCTCATCGCCAGCCCCATCCTAGCAGGCGTATGCGAGGAGATAATATGGAGGCTCTATGCTATAACCCGCATGGAGGAGCTCAGGCAGGGGAGGCCTGGCCTACCGCTCGTCCTCTCTGCCCTGCTGTTTGGCCTATGGCATGGCCTAAGCATACACGCTGTATTCTGCTTCATCTACGGCTTGATAATGGGCTTCACGTTCATCAAGCTGAGGAGGCTAACGCCCCTCGTCATAGGCCACTGGCTCGCCGATGTCCTCGGCTTCGCCTACCTGCTCTTCTGGCCGAGCTGGTAGAGCGCCAAGCCTTAAGCCCCTTTAGCCGACCAGCCTGTGGGGATGGCCGTGAAGCTTGAGGCCATACCGCTTAGGATACCAGAGGGCTGCAACATAATAGTAGGCATATCGCACTTCATAAAGACGGTTGAGGACCTATATGAGGCCCTGGTGAGCTCCGTGCCAAACATCAAGTTCGGCATAGCCTTCTGTGAGGCAAGTGGCCCCTGCCTAGTGAGGAGGGAGGGGAATGATGATGAGCTAATTGAGGTTGCTACTGAGAACGCCCTAAAGGTAGCTGCTGGCCATACATTCTTCATACTGATTAGGGATGCCTACCCAATAAACGTGCTAAATGCCATAAAGGCTGTACCAGAGGTATGCACTATCCTCTGTGCAACAGCTAACCCAGTGAAGGCCGTGGTATTTGA
>DQYM01000139.1 GCA_011040545.1 Candidatus Bathyarchaeota archaeon
CCATGTGCTATCCTCCTCCACCTACGCTTGTATAGAATCACTATGACCTCAACAGGGGCAATTACGTAGGGAGCACTCGCACTAAGCCAGGAGCCCCAAGCCGTTCTCCTTGAGATATTACCTTCATTCCAGATGATGGTACTAAAGTACTTCCAACCGACTTCCTTAGCTATGTGGACGACATCAACGTAGACGCTCTGGAAGCCCTCTTCCTCACGCCCCTTGCTCTTATCTAGTGGGATATTCAAGCACATCCTCCCGTCGGGCTTAACGAGCTCCAGGGCCTTTCTTAGCCACTTCTCCGTGAACTCCAAGTACTTATCGTAAGGTATATCATCCCTAAACGAGCCATACCGTATGTCAACATTATATGGCGGTGAGGTAATTATCAGGTCAATTGAGTTGGGTGGAATTAAGTCAGTGGTCAGGAAGTCATCATTGATTATAACTAGCCTCCCGTCTTTTGTCTTGAAGAAAACCCTCTCATCGCTGAGGTTCAGTTTTAATGCTCCAATCATGTCTTATCACCTTTCCTAAGGAAGCCAGCAGCATCTCTGAGGTTTTACAGGAGGGGCTCTAATTAAGCTTATCCTCCCATCGCAGGATAACCTAGCTAACAGGCCAACAGGACTATTAACTTCACGGCAGCTTATGCTAGTGTGCCAGAAGCCTTGAGGAAAGCCCTTACTGCCTCCTGGTAGATGCTTGGCCTTAATATGGTTGTTGAAAGGGCATCTACATCTATTATGAACACCCAATCAAGCCTAGCTGACCTAAGCTCATCAAGGCTAACGGGTGGCTTGTGGTAGTAGTAATCGCAGAGCTCCTTTAGGGCCAAGAGCTCTTCTTCACTACGCTCCTCCCCTCCCTTTAGGAAGGCGCTAGGTATTAGGGCCACGTAGTGTGGTGGTAGGCCAAGGGCGAAGCCATCCGCAAGGCAGCCGTAGCGAGCTATCTTGCTTGCTATCCTAGCCCTAAGGTACCTAAGTGGATCTAGGGCGTGGTCGGGTGGGACGAAGCCAGTTTCAATTTCAACTACTAGGTCGGTGCCATTTGCCCAAGCATATACATCGCAGGCTAGGCCATCTATATCGTGCTCAACATCCACCTTGTAGCCAAGTAGGAGGAGCTCCTTAGCGCACACCAGCTCCATGGCGGAGTGGTTTATCTTGACCTTCCCCTCCTCCCTGAGCCAGAGCAGCTTCTCCCCAAGGGCCTCAAGCTCGCTTGCTAGGCCTGGGGGCATATCCTGTGAGAGGCGGGCTAGGAGCTCTACTATGTCCCTAGCGAACTTCTCGTCCCTAGCGCCCCTAAGGAGGGGGTTAAGGCCCCTGGCCAGGGGGGCCTTATTTAAGCCTACGGCCTCGCCCACCCCCACAGCCCCCATGCCCTCGCATGGATGAGATGTGATGGTGCTTTAGAAATTAGCCGTTTAAATTTCTAGGGTAATGACTACGTGATTTTCGGCAAGGAGGGGGCCACAAGCCTTAACAAAGGCACGTCCAGACTTAAGACCGCCCCAGGTCGGGGGCAGCCTGGGCAGCGGCCGCGGACCGACCAACCGCGGACCTCCAAGCGGCTTCGGCCGCGCGGAGGCCCAAGGGCGGTCGGCCCAAGGCCAAAGCCCAGGCCCTGTCCGACCTGGGGCTTTTCTTATTTTTGGAGCCCCTAGCCATATAAGGCACCCTGGCCCCTCTTAGGCAGGCGCCATGAGTGAGGAGAAGGTCAGGAAGCTAGCTAGGCTTAGGGAGATCATTGCTAGGCGTGTTGAGGAGCTTGAGGAAGAGCTCTCTGGCCTTAAGGAGCTTTTATCCTTTGTTGAGGACCTGCTCAAGGAGCTTAGCTTCAGGAGGCTTAGCCTCCCAGGTGAGGGGGAGGAAGCGGGTGGGGTCGGTGGACCAGAGCTTGGTGCTCCTGGCCCTAGCCCCGCCCCTAGCGAGGCCTCAATACCGCTTACGACATTTGAGGGGGAGCTCCTAGCCACCATGTACGTAGGGCCTAACTACGTGCGCATAGTCCCAGCAGAGGGGAAGTCCTTCCAAGCTTCCTCTAGGCCATTTAGGTACTTCGTGAGGCAGCTGAAGGGGATGCAGGATAGGGATGCGAGCTTAGTTGCAGAGGGGAAGCTAAGCCCAGATGAGGTCCTTAGCTTCAACATCGTAAAGGAAGACGATGAGATAAGGGAGATCATAATAAAGAACGTTAGGTCAGAGGACATAAGGGGCCTCCGCTCCCTGGCTAGGTGGGCATTTAGGACCATGTGGGAGCAATCTAGCCCTTCCTGAGCCCCAGGGCAACTATGTATATCTCAGGGCTCTCTGGCCTGCTGGCCTTGGGCTTGAAGCACCTTGCTGTCCTGAAGGCCCTCTTGAAGGCCGAGAGGAGCCTTGGCAGGGAGTTCCCCTGCGATGCCTTCACAAAGGCCCTCCCACCTGGCCTAAGCAAGGCCCTAGCTAGCCTGAGGGCTGCTAGGGATAG
>DQYM01000250.1 GCA_011040545.1 Candidatus Bathyarchaeota archaeon
AGGAAGACGGTGCCCCTTGGCTTAGAGCGGAGCTCCTTCCTCAGGGCAGATATTAAGTTCCCCTTGATGAACACCTTGGGCTCAGCCCTTCCCTCCCAGGCCCCTCCCTTAGAGAAGGCATCTAGGGGGAGGCTAGCTCGGTACCTAGCACCCCCACCTGCCCGCTAGGTCGTAGCAGTAGGGGCAGGAGAACTCACATCCACTATATGGGTTGAGGGTGTAATCACACCCATACCAGGGGTCGGGCTTCCTCAGCTTGTTTAAGGCCGTCCTAACGGCCACGTAGGCGTACCTCAGCACGAGCAGGGCTCGTGAGGACCTGTTATAAGGTTTCAAGCTTAGGTGGTACAGGCTCGAAGGGCCGAGATGCTCCCAGCCACATCATGCCGGGGAAATCGGGAAGACGTGAGCCGAGACTCTAAAGCTCAACTAACATCTCAAGGAGCTCATGGGTAGTTATGGCCCCAAACTTCCTAGTGCTTCTCGAGGCCTCCATTATCTTCTTATCGTTCGTCCAGATGGGAACTCCCAGCTTCAAGGCCAGGGCTATAACTGGCCAATCATCTGGGTCAAAGCCCCTGCTAATCTCACGGGCCTCATCTGCAACATCCATTACCCACCGCCCCTCTACCACAGCGATATGGGGCAATAGTATGTCCTCCAGGATGAGATTATAAACACGTTCATCTATACCAGCTTTCACGAGCAGCTCATCCTTGTGCTCATTTACCTCCTCTAGCACCTGCTCTATCGTGTATAGCTTTATGCCGCTGAGGACGATTATACGACGTATGAGGCCATTCTTGAGGAAGGCTGCTATGAGCTTATTGGCATCTACTACCACGGCTTTCTCTCGCTCAATCTCTCGACCACACCCCTCTTAATTTTCATATCCAATCTTTCTATATCTTCTTCAGTCAGCTCGCTCCGGCTCAACAGCATATCAGCGACCGCCAGGGTTCTCAGCTTGGCCACAAGCTCTTTCTCCAACAGCCTCTCGGCTGCTCTACGCACGAGGGGGTCCCGCTCGATTAGGAGGGCCAGGTCCCCCGGCAGCTCCAACTCGACCTTGGTCTTGGCCAAACTCGACCACCCATAGAGCTGAGGATGGCCAGGATATAAAGGGGCCGGCGATAGCCAATCGCCGAGGTAAGGCATGAGGAGGCTCAAGCTCTATGTAGGTGGCCTGGTTCGAATGCGAGTGCGAGTCAAAGGAGCTACCAACCAATAATGTCGGGCGTGCTGAAGGCCATGAGCCCTGAGCTGCTCTAGAACGGAGTGGAGAGCGAGCGACTAGGGATCCACTTCAGACGGTAGCAGTTGAAATCGTGAATTTCGCAGGCGGCTCAGAATCCTGTCTTTCCACGTTAAATTGGTTCGTTAAGCTCGTTGTCAGCTTCTGAAGGTCCCACTGGCGGTATAAGATCAATGAAAGTGGATTGTTGGTGCCCCGGCCGGGACTTGAACCCGGGACCCCAGGCTCGAAAGGCCTGGATGCTTCCGGCCTACACCACCGGGGCCCTATTATGGCCCCTGGCATCAGCCTATAAAATGCTTATCTATGTCCTACTGGCCCCCTGGCCCTAGCTATGGGTACGGCCTGCGCCTCACTAGCCTTGGGAAGGCTATGGCATCCCTTATGTGCTCTAGGCGGCAGACCCACATGACCATGCGCTCTACGCCTAGGCCAAAGCCTGCGTGCTGGATGGTGCCGTAGCGCCTTAGGTCTAGGTACCACTTGTAGTCCTCTGGATCTAGGCCCTCCTCCCTTATCCTAGCTAGGAGGAGCTCGTAGTCCTCTATGCGCTCACCACCACCAGTTATCTCACCGTAGCCCTCTGGGGCCAGTAGGTCAGCTGAGAGCGTTACCTCTGGCCTACTTGGGTCTGGCTTATGGTAGAATGCCTTTGCGCTCCTTGGGAAGTGCGTTATGAAGAATGGCACCTCAAAGGCCTCCGATAGGACCTTCTCGTGCGTCCAGGCTAGGTCCTCACCCCAGCTTATCTCCACTCCCTTGGCCTGGAGGAGCTCCACAGCCTCATCGTACGTTAGCCGTGGGAATGGAGGCTCAATTTTGGCTAGGTAATCTGGCTCGCGGCCAAGTGCCCTTAGCTCCTCGCTGGCCCACTCTGAGAGCCTATGGCAGATGTGGGTTATGAGCTGCTCTTCAACCTCAAGGAGCTCCTTAAGGCCACAGAACGGTATCTCTACCTCAAGGTGCCAGTACTCAGTTAGGTGCCTCCTCGTCCTTGACTTCTCAGCCCTAAACGATGGTGCTATCGTATAGCACTTGCCAACACTAGCTACAAAGGCCTCGCCATAAAGCTGCCAGCTCTGCGTTAGGTATGCCCTTCGGCCGAAGTAATCAACTGGGAACAGAGTTGCCCCTCCCTCGCAGGCTGAGGCAGTTAGCGTGGGTGCCTGTACCTCTACGTAGCCATGCCCATCTAGCCACTCCCTAGCTGCCTTAAG
>DQYM01000122.1 GCA_011040545.1 Candidatus Bathyarchaeota archaeon
GCATCTAAATGGCAGTACTTATTAATGGTGGCGCCCAGGCCCATGGGGATGGTGCGGAGCCTCCTGGCATCTGAGAGGCGGAAGGCAATCGTGGCTTTACTCCAGGAAAATGGGCGTATGAGCCTTACAGAGCTCGGTAGGGCCTTAGGCATATCACATGTAGCAGCTAAGAAGCACTTAAGTAGGCTCTTGTCATCGGGCCTGCTCAAGGTGAGGGCTGGCCTAAGCCCAGGGGGACTTGGTGCTTACTTGCTAGTGGCCCTATGTGAGGTTAAGCATGAGAAGCTCCTAAGGCTGATAAGGACATTTAGGCGCTGTCCTCGTGTCGTCTTCCTCTCCACGCTCATAGGGCCGTATAACTTCATGGCCATCATGGTGGCTGAGGACCCAGGCTTAGTTAAGATAATGTCCCTAGGTGCCTGCTGCATAAGGAGGGCAGATGGGATAAGGCGCTCAGAGCTCTACGTAGTTGATGAAGTACTATATCCAGATGTACTCCCAATTAGGGTAACGCTTGATAAGAAGGCAGAGCTAACGCCATGTGGCCTTAACTGTGGATCCTGTGATTTCTACTTGGAGGGCAGGTGCCCTGCTTGCCCAGCTACCAGGTGGTATAAGGGCATCCTCTAGGTTACAAAAATAAACGCAAAGCTTATCACCTAGGTCAAAAATGGCAACCGCCATGAAGGGCCAGAAGGCCGTGATGCTAGTACCTATGGCCCTCCTGTTGGCCATCATAGCCTGCCTTGAGGTCTGGTACATCTTAGCTAAGCCCCCGCTGCCGAAGGCAGCGCCAACCCCAGAGCTAACCCCCCTGATGGGCCTTATCTACATGCTAGTTGGCTTCCTAGCTGGCCTACTTGGTGGTATAATCGGCACTGGTGGCTGTAGCGTTATGCTCCCGATAATACACTTCTGGGCTGGCTTCCCAGCTACTATGGCCATAGGTACAACGCTCTTCGCTGTTATATTCACGGCCATCTCAGGTGGCTATGGGCACTTGATAAGGCGGAACGTAGATCGTAGGGCTGCTGCCTGGCTTGGTGGCATAGGCGTGCTTGGCGTCCTGCTTGGCTCCTGGCTCTTCGTTATATTAGCTAAACAGGCTATGAGCTTGCTTGGCTTTATCCTTGGCTTGGTTTTCCTCTGGCCAGCCATAAGGATGGTCTACGAGGGCCTACTGCCCTGGCTAAAGAAGGGGAAGCAAGCTGGGGCAAGCAGTGAAGGCCATATACCTGGTGCTGCCTGGGCTCTAGCAACATTTGGATTTATAATAGGCATAACAACTGGCCTAGTGGGCTTAGGAGGTGGCTATGCCCTTGTGCCAGGGCTGATATACCTGTTTAGAGCCCCAGTTTACATAACGATGGGCACTTCGCTAGCCGTTATGATACCGCTTGCCTTAGTCGGGGGCTTGATAAAGCTATCACAGGGCTACGTTGATTTTGCAGCAGGCTGCCTGCTGGCCATAGGCACTATAATCGGGGCTCAAGTGGGGGCAGCTATAATAAGGCGCTTTAGGCCGACCACGCTTAAGTTGATATTCGGTGCTTACTTCCTCTACGTATCCCTGAAGTTCGTGCTAGGCTACTTCGGCATAATGATATGGTAGCGGTGCCAGAGATCAGCAATGATGATGCACTGGCCTGATGGCCATCACGGTTAAGGTGGTCGTAAGAAGCCTAGTAGGGGGCCTGTTTAGAGAGCTACTTGGCCTAGCAGCTAGGTTAGGCATAGGCTTAGCTGCTGAAGCCTCCCTCGCCCATTATCTTGCGAGCAGGGCAGCAGCTATGAGGCAGTTAAGGCCCTCCGCTGGCGTGTGGGAGGTACCAAGCCCTATTTTCCACATGCTGTATGGAAGCCTATATCACAAGTAGCTCAGGCTCTACCCTCCGCTCCTTAATGCCTAGGTCGCTTACCCTAAATGTCTCACCACCAAAGAGTTCTGCTTCCTCTTGGCCTGAGTAGAGGGCAGCAGCTATACGGCCTATGGCATCTGCCTTCATTATCCCGCTTCCGCTCGCCCCGCCAACGAATATCACATCTGCCTCCTCAAATATAACTGGCTGGTGATCTATTGGGTTCTCGGCGTAGTAGCCAGCCCAGGAGGCATGGGGCCTGCAGCCCTCAAGCTGGGGGAAGTACTTCACGGCCACCTGGTAGAGGCCGTACTCGTAGAACTCTGGCTCTGGCCTGGGCTCAAGCTCAGGCTCCTCCTCAAATGGCCTCCCAAGCTCATCTGCATAGCTAAGCCATAGGGCCCCCTCCTCAATAGCTGGCCTTATGTACACCCGTGGCCTAGGCAGTATGGTAAATGGCATACACCCTTCTTTGTTGAAGCCCTTGGACCACAGGAGGCGCTCTAGCTCTGGCCTTCCAGCAACCCTAATGGAGAACATCTGCCTCTTCTTCGGCCTTGAAAAGCACTCCAGCCCTATCTGGC
>DQYM01000249.1 GCA_011040545.1 Candidatus Bathyarchaeota archaeon
CTCCTGGCCATTTACGAGCACCAAGATCTAGGCGATTGGCTTGTGGTAGAAACAGATGTAATAGGAATTGCACTGCATAAGCACAAGCCATTCTTCGCCTGGTGGTACGTGAAGGATAATGAAACCGTGTATATAGTACACTACAAGGGCCTCATAGAGTACCTGCTCTGGCCAATAGTGCCACTTACCAAGCCCTATTCATGGGCTGATGAGATTTTTGAGCACCTATCTGAGGGCATAGAGGATTACCTAGGCCTGGTAAGGGACGTGAGCTCCCTCATTAGGGAGCTAAGCATGGAGGTCGGGGCGCTCCACATACCCGTTGAAGAGGATGAGCTTGATGATATCTCAAGCAAGGTAGATGAGCTATCCACTGCCCTTGAGGAGCTCTACAAGTGGGCCCTCAGCATAGGCGATGAGGAGCTGGTTGAGCACGTTGAGGTCATGAATGTAACGCTAGCCGAGATCAGCTCGCTGATAGAGGATCTACGTGAGAACCACATGGACCACCACGCCCTCTCCCAGCTGAAGATGCGTGTAGCCGAGCTAAGGCACGAGTGGCACATGGCCATGCACGAGCTCTTCAGGGGCTGGTGCGAGTGGGTTAAGGAGAGGATGCGTGAAGTAAGGGAGCGCATGGAGGAGCTAAGGTGGGAGAAGCTATTCCACCCGCCCTACTTCTCATTTGCCGAGGGCAATTGGACGCTAACTGGCCCAGAGAACATAACGGCACCAAATGGGACTACCATAGGCCTGAGCTTCTCCTACAACCTAAGCGATGTGCTTAACCCTGCCTTTGAGTTCGCAGAAGGAAACATAACCATAAGGTGCCGTATGTACTTCACGCCAGTAGTTGAGGAGGCAGGTAGCATTAATTACACGGTTACTAGGGCAGAGCTAAAGCAGGACATAATCATTAGGGGCTGGCGTTGGAACATAGATCTGCTCAAGGAGCTAGCTTCAGAAGCTGGCTTTGAGGTGCCAGAGAACATGACATCTGGCCTAGCCTTGAGGCTTGAGCTCTTAGCCGTAAATACAACAGATCTCCACGAGGCCCTTGAGGAGCTTAAGGGGCCCCTTGAGGTAAGGGACATAATGCTAACGCTAGCTGAGGAAGTAGAGCAGATAGACGAGGTAGTGCCAGAGGCCCTTGAGGAGCTAGATGAAGCTGCTGAGGAGGCCATAGAGGAGCTTGAGGAGGACCTAAGCGTTGAGGAAGCACGTGGCCTCCTCCAGGAGATGGCCTTCATGGTAGAGCAAGCGCTGGCCCTCGTGGAGCTCCACAAGGGGCTAATTGAGGGGCTAGGGCAGAAGATCAAGGAAGCTGGCATGGAGGATCTAGCTTGGCTTGTAGATGAGCTTAGGTCCCTCATGGAGGATGTAAGGGGCTTCCTAGTGGGCCTTAACGCCACGATACAGGAGGCCATGGGCGCACCAGATCCCGCTACCATGATGGCCCTGCTGACGAGCATGAGGATGGAAATACAGGCCTTCCTCACGGCCTTTAAGGCACGCATAGGCAGCATAATGCACGTGCTAGATGATATGCTGCTAAGGGCAAGGGAGAGCATATCATCCCATTCCGTGCTTGAGCGTGTTAAGATGGGTGGGGAGGAGGTAGATGTAAGATCAGATGAAACATCACTACGTGAGAAGGCGTTTAAGAGGGGCACTAAGCTAAAGGGGATGTTTGAGGTAAGGTTCCTAACTGAGAACGCTACCCTTGAGGGCTGGTTCAAGTTCGTGAACGCAAGCTTGGTCCGCTATCCAAATGGGACGACAGCCGTCATGCCAGTTAGGCTAGCATACATGAAGGCTGGTCGGGCACTACACCTATTCATGATATATGGCTACTTCAACGGGGCTACGCTTGAGCACGATCCAAGCATAGGCTTAGATGTACCTGAGGCAGGTGGTGAGCCGAAGTACAAGGTTGAGCTCCCAGGCGAGCCTGGTGGGGAGCCAGGCATTCAGCCCATAGAGGTCTGGCCACCAGGAGGGCCAGTAGCCTACCTCCTGACGCCAGAGCAGCTAGCTATAATAGCGATTGGCCTAATAGCCATAACAGCTGTAGTCCTGGTGGCTAAGAGGAAGAGGAAGACAATTAACTTCTATTAAGCCCCTCCTATTTTTTCCTTGTTAATTGGCCTCTAGCTAGAACTCCCTCTCTATTAGGAACCTAGCTAGTGCCCTAAGGGCCTCCTTGGCCTCAGATGGCTTAAGCCAGCTATCCACGCCCGACCAGGCTTCCTCAACCATACGTCTTGCTACCCCCTTTGCGTACTCTATGGCCCCATAGCGCTTCATTATGCCCACGGCCTCCTTTATGAGGCGCTTATCCCGTGTGTGCATGTCAAGTATCTCAAGGAGGCGCTTCCTATCTTCCCCTGAGGCTACCCTAAGCGTGTAGATGACCATTAGCGTCCTCTTGCCCTCTGTAA
>DQYM01000200.1 GCA_011040545.1 Candidatus Bathyarchaeota archaeon
CATGGGTTCTCAGGTAGGCGATTTATACGTATTGTAGCCATACGCAGCTACGGAACTCACACGCTCAGGTGGATGGTGAGCAGGCGCCTTCTACATAAACGCATAGGAGCCGATATCCTTACTCCAAGGCGGAATTCGTTGACACTAAGAGCAGGTGAGGGCCTCATAATCTTGAGGTTCATCAGCTAAGCAGCACGCCCTGCTCAAGTAAGCAGATTAGGTAAAGATTTTAAAACAGGCTAGGATTTCAGCAGCTGGGGCGTATGGTGGAGCTCCTCAGCATAGCCAGGGAGTGATGGAGCGTCATGCCTCGTGTTGCGGTTATAGAGCGTGATAGGTGCCAGCCGAAGAAGTGCGGTCTGGCCTGTATCCACGTATGCCCTATGGTTAGGACTGGTGTAGAAGCCATTAAGCTAGGTGGGGATGGGAAGCCCATAATATCTGAGCTCCTATGTACTGGCTGTGGCATCTGCGTTAAGAAGTGCCCGTTTAAGGCCATATCCATAGTTAGGGTGCCAGAGGAGGTAGAGGGCGAGTGCGTCCATAGGTTTGGCCCAAATGCCTTCAAGCTCTACCGCTTGCCAATACCACTCAAGGGGGCCGTTCTAGGCTTGCTTGGGCAAAATGGAACTGGGAAGACTACCGCCCTCAGCATACTAGCTGGTCGTATAAAGCCGAACCTGGGCAAGTACGAGGATCCACCTGATTGGGATGAGATAATTGATTTCTTCAGTGGCTCACCGCTCCAAGAGCACTTCAAGGCCCTTAGCTCTGGCACGCTCAAGGTATCATTTAAGCCTCAGTACGTAGATAAGATCCCTAAGGTCGTTAAGGGGCGTGTTGGCAGCATACTGGCCAAGGTGGATGAGCGTGGCGTACTAGATGAGGTCGTAGGGGCCCTTGAGCTCAAGGCAATAATGGATAGGCGTGTTGGCGTCCTAAGCGGTGGTGAGCTCCAGCTAGTGGCCATAGCTGCTGCTATCTGTAGGGAAGCCGATGTCTACTTCTTTGATGAGCCAAGCAGCTACCTAGATGTACGGCAGAGGCTAAGGGCAGCAAAGGCCATAAGGGCTCTTGCCTCAGAGGGGAAGGCAGTTATAGTCGCAGAGCACGACCTAGCGGTTCTTGATTACCTTTCAGATAAAATATGCTTGATATATGGCTCCCCAGGCGTTTACGGCATAATATCGCATGTTCATGGCGTTAGAGTAGGCATAAACATATACCTAGACGGTTACATACCCGATGAGAACGTACGCTTTAGGAAGGAGCCAATTAGGTTCCGAGTGAAGCCACCAACGCCATCTTGGCCAGTTGAGGCCACGATGCTTAGGTGGGGTAGGATGCGCAAGCAGTACGATGGTGGCTTTGAGCTCTCCGTTGAGCCAGGCGAGATCCACGTAGGCGAGGTGATAGGCATACTTGGCCCAAATGGGATAGGCAAGACGACCTTCGTTAAGATGCTGGCTGGCGTGGAGGTACCAGATGAGTGTGAGTACATAACTGGGACGCCCCGTGTCTCCTACAAGCCACAGTACATCTCAACTACCTATGAGGGGACGGTTTCAGAGCTACTTGAGAAGGCTGGTGCTGATTTATCATCTAGCTGGTATGCCTCAGAGATGATAAGGCCCCTTGGGCTTGAGAAGCTCTTAGATAGGGATGTCTCTGAGCTAAGCGGTGGTGAGCTCCAGCTGGTGGCCATAGCTGCATGCCTAACCCAGGATGCGGACCTCTACCTACTTGATGAGCCAAGTGCCTACCTAGATGTAGAGGAGCGCCTGACGGTTGCTAAGACCATAAGGCGTGTAGTTGAGGCCAGGGGGGCTGCTGCCTTCGTTGTAGAACACGATGTAATAGTCCAGGACTTCGTGGCAGATAGGCTAATGGTCTTCTCAGGCCAGCCTGGCGTGAAGGGCCATGCTAGCTCCCCCCTCTCGCTAAGGGATGGCATGAACCGCTTCCTACGAGATGTAGGCATAACCTTCAGGCGAGATCCTGAGACGAAGAGGCCTAGGGTGAACAAGGAGGGCTCAAGGCTAGATAGGCTGCAGAAGGCCATGGGTGAGTACTACTACGTTAAGCCAGAGGAGGAGTAGGCTACTCTGGCCTTCCCTCACCCTTTTGGCTCTTCTTCCTTTCCCTTGCTATGGCAGCAGAAGCGATCCCTACGGCTACTGCCCAGGGGGCAAAGAACAGTACATCATCTAGCCAATCTGGGCCACCGAAGAAGCTTAAGTTCACGATCAGTCTCCTAGGTGGGGTTGTGGATGAGAAGCCGACCTTATCCACGGCTTCTACATACCATATGTGCTCGCCGAGGCTTAGCATTACATCGGCTACGTAGCAGCCAGTATTTGGCTCGTAACGGCCTTCAATTGGATGGCCATCTACCCAGAAGGTAACGCTGCTAATGCCACTTTGGGCATCTGAGGC
>DQYM01000112.1 GCA_011040545.1 Candidatus Bathyarchaeota archaeon
ATGTGCGTTGAGGTGTACGAGGAGAGCTTCAAGCGGGAAATGGATGATGGCATCTTCTACGTTAGCCACGTCTGCTACGCTAGGCTCCCAAGGTACCAGAAGGTCATAGAGGTTGAGCGTGGAGCCCAGCTGCCCGTGGTAAATGCATCTGATATGAGGATACTAAAGGCCATCCTAAAGGCCATACTGGCTGAGGAGCAGACAGTTGAAGTAGAGATAGGCCCCAGGGAGGCTGCCTAACTCTCCTTGGCCCCTAAGGCCATCTTAACAAATGGGTTCCTCTCCCTCTCAGCCCCTATAGTGCTTGGTGGCCCATGCCCAGGCCAGATGGCAGTTTCATCTGGGAGCTCCATGAGCCTAGCTAGGGAGCGCATCATATCGCTCATGGAGGAGCCTGGTAGGTCCGTCCTGCCTATTGAGCCAGCGAAGAGCGTATCGCCTGTGAAGGCAAGGCCATCATCACGCTCGTAGAGGCAGATGCTACCCTGGCTGTGCCCAGGCGTGTGTATGACCAGCAGGCGTAATCGGCCTACGTGGACCTCATCGCCATCCTTAAGCAGCCTATCTGGCCTCAGGGGCCTTAGCCCTGGCCAGGGCCAAGGGGGGCTTGTGAGGAAGTGGGCATCTGCCTCGTGTATAAGTACTTCAGCACCCGTGGCCTCCTTCAGGGGCCTATCACCAGCTACGTGGTCGGGGTGGCCATGCGTATTTATTATGAGCCCTATATCAGCACCCAGCCTGCTTGCCTCCCGCAAGATGGCCTTTATCTCATCTTCAGAACTCGTGCCTGGATCTATTACAGCTGCCTCCCCCGTTTCACGGCATACTAGCAAGTAGCAGTTCGTGGAGAGGAAGCCAACAACAAATGGGATTAGGGCTAGGCGCTCTGTCCTCATACTAGCAGCTTGCCCTCTTCCATTATGACCTTAGAGCTCCCATCCATGTATATGACCTCAACGGTGGCCCTAGGGGCCGTAACGAAGTCCCAGTGCAGGCATGAAACGCTCGTCCCACCGTACGTCTTGTTTGAGCCTATGGCCACGTGGATGGAGCCACCTATCTTCTCATCCGTCAGTATGTAGCCTATGGCCTTGTCTATGGCCATGTTAAGGCCAATCCCAAGCTCAGCTACGTTTATAGTGCGGACCTCAGGTATCTCGCCCTTCCTAGCCTTCTCCTCATCTATCTTGATGCAGCCCTCTATGGTGCGCTTTAGATCATCCTCGTTCTCCTCGGCAGTGCACTTATCAAGCACTAGCCTGCCTCCCTCAAAGGTAAGCCTAACGCCCTTGATTAAGCGCATGGTATATCTATCACGTGTCAGCGGGCAGTATAGGACGCCACTTCCCTCAACTTCTATTGGGGCTATGAATACCTCACCAGCGGGCAAGTTTGAGCCAGTATCGCCCCTAGCTACATCCTCATCGCTTATGAAGGCATCATCCTTGTTTATCCTACGGCCAGTTATCCTAAGCTCCAAATCCGTGCCGAATTCATCCGTTATATGCACCCAATCGGCCCCCCTGAGTGCCCTAGCTACCCTCTCGCAATCAGAAGCTAGCTTCTCCTGGTCGTATAGTATGCCATCAACGATTAACCTCTTGAGGTCGGGGTAGGGCACGCCTAGGGAGCGGGCCATGGGCTCGCTTGGGTAGCCCACGTAGCACCACTTCTTGGATAGTATGATCTCCCTTATGGGGAAGAAGCCCGCTGTCCTCGCATCTAGCTTCTCCCTCGGTGCCCTAGCCATGACGGCTGGATCCCAGGGCCTCTCTATGCTTATAGCACCATCAACTGCCTCTGCTAGGCCCTTCTCCTCTTTTGGCGTGAGGGCGAAGAACTCCTTTGGCACATCCCTGTAGGCCCTCTCTACAAACCAATCGCTAGTGAAGGTAGCCACGCTCGTTACGCCCTGCATGAGGAGCTCATACCTTATGTGCTCAGCAAATCGCCAGGTGTGCAAGCCCGACCTTATCCAAACTGCCTCGCCCTTGCGCATATTCATGCAGCGGACGACTGCCTTGGCCATCCTTGATAGCGTATCATCATCTATATCTGTTAGCAGGAAGCCTGGCACCTCGCTCAACCTTACCACCACGCACCTAGGCTACCTAAGGTCGTTAAGAAGCTTACGAGGGCTCACGGCCAAGCTTATCTAAGCCCCCAGCCCCTGCCCTAAGGCCATGTCGGCTGTAACAGGTGAGGCCCAGAGGGTAGAGGTCCCAAGGCCACCCAGGAGGGCTAGGGGGCGTAGGCTACGCCATAGGCACAGGAGGAGGCTGAGGAGGAGGCGTAGGGCTAGGAGGGGCTGGGGCTGGCTTAGGTTCCTCTGGCGGTAGCCTTATCAAGCCCTAATGCCAGGGAGGCTGGGGCGTGTGATGACGGGCACCAGGCTTGGCCGAGAGGTGAGG
>DQYM01000147.1 GCA_011040545.1 Candidatus Bathyarchaeota archaeon
ATCTCAGCCTATTATCTCCACTTGCGTGCCGAGGGCATGGCCTGGTAGGCCCCTCCTGAACCTCGCTCTTACGTGGCCCCTACGGCCATGTGTAGCCACTATAATGCCCCTATGCGTTCGCTTCCCTACTGGCCAAGCTACCTTACGTCCTATCAGCCTTGAGGCACTTGAGCGGTCATCGTAGCCTGGGAAATACAATATGCACTCCCTTGGGTTCTGGCTCTTCGGCCCTATCCTGAAGTTCACTATATAGCCTACCAGGCTCATGGCCATCTTAGCTAGATGGGGGGATTTAAAAGCCTAATGCCTATTGGCCACGACCTCAGCCCTAATGCCTATGAAGGCTGGCCCCTTCACCTCTATCTTCTTCCTCCTAGCCGTTATGTAGCGTCTAGCTACATCATCTATGGCTATATTCACATCGCTTGGCCTCTTAACCATGCGAATGCGAAGCTCGTAGCCCTCACGGCCAGACCTAAGGGCTTCTTCAATCCCCCTAGCTGCCAGCATGGCCACGCCATCTATGTACCTTATGTCCGTTTTAACCCCCCTCTCACGGGCCTCACGTACGCTAGGAACGTGCTCCATGCCCACATCAGGTAGGCCGAGGATGCTGCCATCATACACGTATATGCGGTTGAAGGCTGCTGGCCCAAGCAAGCGTGCGTTTGGCTCCCTCTCAAATAGGAAGACCCGAACTCTCCTGCCCATGAGTGGCCCATCGTAGGCTAGGACCTCGCATGGGCTTGGCAAGTTGGCGTTCTGCTCAGCTGCCCTAACTATGGCCCTTGCTACCTCAAACCCCTCTGGCGTGGTCGGCAGCTCCCTTATGCTAATCATCCCAGCTAGCTGCTCATCTGTGAACTCTACCTCTGCGTAGAGCTGTGGGTACGCTAGGACCCTTATATCATCATAGCCGTACAGTATCATGGCTATGCGCTCAATGCCAAAGCCAGCGTTGAATACTGGGTAGCGTATGTAGTAGTTTGATAGCGAAACTGGCGAGTACAGGCCTATATCAGCTACCTCAACCCAGTTCCCCCTGTGGCGTATGAAGACCTCAACTTCCATGCCAGGTGCGTAGTACTTGCTAGTGGCCTCCTTCACCACGAAGCGTGCCTCCTTAAAGCCTAGGTCAGCTAATATGGCCCTTACGAGCTCCTCTCCATCCTCAAGTGATATCTGCTTAGCCATGACAACAAGCGAGGCCACATGCGAGTCGTAGAGGTGTGTTTCATCTAGCCTTTGCTCCCTACGCCACTTAAGGCCTATGGAGAATAGCTTGATTGGTAGTGGCTTCTTATCTTGGAGGGCTGCTAGGACAGGGAACCAAAGTGCTGTCATGTGGGAGCGGAGCGTTAGGCGTGTTGGCACGGGCGTTAGGGTCCTCAGCTCTGGGAACAAGGCTAGTATGGCCGTTGCCTGCTCAGGCCTAATGCCAAGCTGCTTCACCATCTCCTCAACTAGGTCATCTGCCTCAATACGGCCCTCCTTGTACGCCCTGAATATGGCCTTAAGCCCCTCTATGAGATCCTCACCAGCACCAGGGACTACCTCGCTCCTTATCTTCTCAGCTAGCTCAGCCCTAATGCCTAGGTCGGGCCTTGGTAGGCCAGCTAGGTAGAACACACGGTCAAGTATTATTGGTGCCTCTGGCCCATACTGGCGCCTAACCTCGCCCTCGGGCACTATCGTCGGGTTTATTACTTCCTCAAAGCCGTAGGAGAGCAGTATGGACCTGAAGCGCTGTATTAGCTCGCATATCGGGTGTGGCTTCCCACGGGCCCCCTTGGCCCAGCTTAGGAAGCGCCCCCTACGCTTGAGGAGGCTTGCTGTCTCAAGCCACGTGGCCTCGTAGTCCTCCTCAGCCCTACGCCTAATGGCCCTTGGGTCCCAGGCCAATTAGCTACGCCTCCAGGTGCTAGCCTTGAGGGCACTATATTAGTGCTCTAGGGCCTTCTCAGCCAGCTTTAAACTAAGTGGCATCCTTGCACTAGCAGCCAGGGAGCCCTTAAGCCTACCCCATGCTTAAGCATACTTGCCTCTGCTTCTCAAGCTAGAAGGCCATAAGCTCTTTAGCCTTTCACTTGGAAGCCTACGGGATGTTATAGGAGTCTATGCCCTAGAGTTCCCTTAAGGGTTTCAATCCCTTTCTCGGGTTCCACATCAAGTTACCGTTTTCACGGCCAATATTCACAGTATTTGACCTCTTTCAATCCCTTTCTCGGGTTCCACGTGTATATAGGACACCTCACGGATACCATGTCATCATGGTGGTAGAACTTTCAATCCCTTTCTCGGGTTCCACTAGGGACGACGCCGACAGCAGTGTTCAAGCTTCCCACTGGCACTTTCAATCCCTTTCTCGGGTTCCACACGCATACCATCACTAGCCATGAG
>DQYM01000189.1 GCA_011040545.1 Candidatus Bathyarchaeota archaeon
CCGTGAGCTCATTCTTAACCTCAAGGGGATTTAGGGCCTCCTGCCCAAGCCCCCAGGGCCACAGCAGGAAGTCCCTAATGCCCAAGCTGCAGTTCAAGCCCCTAGCTTACGCAGCTGGCCTGGGCTGGAGGGGGAAGAACAACCTGCTGATCCACCCAGTATTTGGCCCAAGGGTGGTCATCGGCGTCATCCTAACGGATGCCCTAGTAGAAGCCCCAGGTAGGCCGATCCTAGAGCCCCTCTGTGGTGATTGCGATATCTGCCTCCACGTATGCCCAGTAGGTGCCCTTAGGCCAGATGGCACGTTTGATAGGTTTAAGTGCTACTACAGGAATAGGTGGCTCCCCGAGCCCTGTGGCTTCCTCTGCATGCGTGTCTGTCCCTACGGCGCAGAATACGAGTGCTAGTCGCTCCTCCTAGCTCTCAGCACGGCCTTGAGGATGGCCCTTGCCTCCCTATCTATGGCCAGCAAAACGGCTAGGTACGTGGCCCCTCCTAGGCCAACCATCAGGAGGGCATAGGATAGCCTGTAGATGCGTGGTAGGGCAAGCAGCACGATGCTCATGGCCCCAGTCGCAATGGCGTAGCGAGCTACCGATGGCCAGGGGAATGAGAACTCCAGGCCCTCCTTGGCCAGTGAGTAAACGACCACTAAGTTAGCTATGGATGTCCCAAGTGATAGCAGGGCCAGCATGAGGGCTGCATCTAGGGGGCTAGCTGCTAGCGGGAGCAGGGCTAGTGATAGGGCTACTAAGTAGGTGCCAGTAGCGTAGGGGAGGCTGTAGTAGGCGAATAGGCGTGTCCTAACTAGCTCCCCAATTGGTATCCTAGCCTTAGCATCTACTTCCTCAACGCCACTTACGACAGAGCCCAGGACGCTGGTGAGCGACCTCACGGCGTAGTAGGGGGCTAGGACCACGAGGATCAGAGAGGCTGCAGCGTACTCCGTGAGCCTGTAGAGGCCAAGCAGCAGGACATCTGGTATGAGCATGGCACCTACCGTCATGGGTATGGAGAACATGAGGACTAGCTTCAAGGACCTCTCAACGTCCTCTGGCCCAGACCTACTCCCGCTGCCCCTAGCTAGCAGCCTTGGGTACAGGGCGTAGGCCATGAAGGATGTGTAGAAGACCACGAGCCCTATGGCCTGGGCAGCACCGTAGTACCCCCTTGCAACATCGCCTGCTAGGGCGAATAGGATGAAGAGGGCGAGCGTGGGCATCCTCTGCCCAAAGAAGCTGTAAACTGGTAGGAAGGAGCCCTTAGCCCACTCCCTCACGTACGACCAGTTGAAGCCACCAGATAGGAAGCCCCTGGCCATGATAAAGCTAAATGTGATTTGTGCTGCATGGGCTGAGAGGACTGAAACTACAACTCCAACTAGGCCAAGCCCAGCGATCCACAAGAGCAGGTAGCCCATGATGACCTTGGTTACCTCCTTTACCACTATGGCATAGCCTACTGCCTGGGGCCTACATGGGTGTAGGGTAGCCCCTAGGCCCCTTAGGGCATATATCTCAAATACCTGTATGGCTATTAGCATGTAGGGGAGTAGGTATGAGCCCCCAACGCCCATGATGGACATGAGAAATGGTGCTAGGGCACCGTATAGTAATGCCACACAGGCCCCCAGAAGCAAGCTACAGGCCAGCCCCGTTTCACCAGAGCCCCTGAACCCCCTTGCCACAAACCTCTTGGCCCAGAAGGGGACGACGTTCTCAAGGGCAGTGAAGTAGAAGACGAAATCGCTCATGTTCTGCCATATGCCAAATTCCGCCTGGGATAGCGACCTAACGACCATGATGGTGAACACTAGGCCAGTAGCTGCGCTAAACAGATGGGCTGAGAACATGACGAGGCCAGGGTAGCCAAGGCTTGGCCGTGGTCTGCCCGATGCCATCAGCCACCACACTACCCCTGGCCAGCCCGACCACTGCTTAATTCTTCTGCTAATCTAACTATGAGCGGTACGGGGTCCTCTAGCTCCCTCAAGATGGCCCCTACATCACGCTTGTGCCCTAGTAGCTCCTCAGCACGCTCTAGTACATCATCGGGCCCTACCTCAAATATCGGAAAGCCCCTCTTGGCTAAGTAGTCATTTACGTAGAGCTTGGCCCTAAGGTAGCGGATCACTAGGGCTGGCGTCCCCTGTAGGGCTGCCTCTCGGCAGATGGTCCCACCTACGCTGATAACTAGATCTGCCTCCCTAGCTAGGGCTGCTCCATCTACAAAACCCCTCGGCACCACCACGCCCCTAGGTAGCCTAGCTGGCCTGCTGTACCTTGGTAGGAAGACCACGGAGCCTAGCTTAGCTAGCTCCCCTGCTAGCCTAGCCATAAGGCCTCTCCCACGTGCGTAGGAGGCGCCGTACTCCTCCTCCCTGACCACTATGA
>DQYM01000198.1 GCA_011040545.1 Candidatus Bathyarchaeota archaeon
CCTCCCTGAGCTCCCCAGGCTCCTTATCGGAGTTAAGGACCAGTATGCTCTCCTCCTTTATGCCCTCGGCCACGGGGGGCTCTATGAGCGTTGGGTCGAGGACGCCCACCACATCGGGCCTGTAGATCATGCAGTGAACCCTTATGGGCTTCTCGCTTATCCTCGCAAAGGCGAGTATCGGCGCCCCGAGCCTCTCTGGCCCAAAGAAGGGAAAGCTCTGGGCGTGCTTCCCCTCCCTTATGGCGGCCATCGCCAGGAGGTTGGCAGCGGTCCAGACGCCCTGCCCCCCTCGCCCGTGTAAGCGGACCTCTATCATGGCTTTTTCCCTCACGCCAGAGGCCGTGGAAAGGGCACTTAAGCCTTTCTAGGAAGCATGCGATCCGACCCCCTTAGCACGTGCCTCCTCTGCGCCTACTGCTTTAGCCCCATTCCTGAGCAGCGCTGAGCGTGCTGGGCTCAAGCCAGCTTTCTCCGCCTTTCTCCGCTGATAGTGGTCAGAGGAAAACTTCTGACCGTCAGTCTGTTTCCCTGACAGACGAGGACAGAGCGATTGAAAATCGGATTTTCAATCGGACGGCGCTGCGAGGTGGGCCTTAGAAGGGGCTGAGCGAGCTGGCCTCATACGTAAAGTAGGGCGTGGTCTGTGGGTGCGCTGTTAGCGTTGGCCCCCTCTCAATCCCAATTTTTATTTTTTGGCCTGCCTTCTCAAGCATCAAACGCACCTAGCTACGGCATGGTTTTGCATGGATGAGCCTTCACTCCCACTCTATCGTGGCTGGTGGCTTGTGCGTTATGTCGTACACGACCCTGACGACCTCTGGTATCTCATTCGTTATCCGTGTGGCCACCCGCTCCAGCAGGTCCCAGGGCAGCTTTGCGAAGCTAGCCGTCATGGCCTCCTTGCTCTCAACAGCCCTTATGGCCACTACGTAGCCGTAGGCACGCTTATCGCCCCTCACGCCCGTGGTCCGTGTATCCAACAGGACGGCGAAGTACTGCCATAAGCCCCTAGCTACGCCAGCCCGCTCAAACTCCCCACGTACTATGGCATCGGCCTTCCTAGCTATCTCCACCTTCTCAGGCGTTACCTCACCTACTATGCGGACGGCTAGGCCTGGGCCAGGGAAGGGCTGTCGCTCCACGACCTCATCTGGCAGGCCAAGTCGCCTTGCTACCTCACGTACCTCGTCCTTGTAGAGGTCCCTCAGTGGCTCTATTACGGCCTTGAACTCCATCCTAGATGGCAGGCCAGCTACATTGTGGTGCGTTTTTATCTTCTCTGAGAAGCGCCTAGCACCAGATTCAATCCTATCTGGGTATATGGTGCCCTGGAGCAAGTACTCTGCACCGACCTGCCGTGCTACACGCTCAAACACACGTATGAAGACCTCACCTATGATACGCCTCTTACGCTCTGGGTCCCTCACGCCCCTCAGGGCTCCTAGGAACTCCTCCCCCGCATCTACTACGTGGAGGTTTGGCAGTAGCCTGGAGAAGACACGCTTAACGTACTCTACCTCGCCCTCCCGCATGAGGCCAGTATCTATGAATACGGCATGGAGCCTATCCCCTATGGCCTTAGCAGCTAGGACAGCCGTAGTGCTTGAGTCTATGCCACCGCTGAGGGCTATTATGGCCTTGCCAGGCCCTACTGCCTGCCTTATCTCCTCTATGGCCCTCGGTATGAAGTCCTCCATGCGCCAGTTCGCTCGGCAGCCACAGATCTTGAACACGAAGTTCTCAAGCATCTTCATGCCATTTTGCGTGTGTACGACCTCTGGGTGCCACTGGAGGCCATATATAAGGCCAGATGGATCCCTGAACGCAGCTATTGGGCAGCTATCTGTTTCAGCTAGGACCTCAAAGCCACTCGGCAGGCTTACCACTTGGTCCTTATGGCTCATCCAGACACGCTCAACTGGCCCAAGCCCCTCTAGAACGCCTACTGGCCTTATGATTCGTGCCATAGCTATGCCGTACTCAGCTGCTTCCCTTGGCCTTACCTCACCGCCTAGCAGGTGGGCGAGGAGCTGGTGGCCATAGCAGATGCCGAGCATCGGCAGGCCAAGGTCTAGGATGCGCTTATCCAGCCTTGGGGCACTAGGCTCGTAGACGCTAGCTGGCCCACCCGATAGTACCAGGCCCTTAAGGGCCATGTGTCCCTCAAGCGCCTTTAGCTCCTCAGCATCCACATCCCCTGGCACTATCTCCGAGAACACATGGAGCTCCCTTATTCGCCTAGCTATCAAATGGCAGTACTGGCCTCCGAAGTCTAGGACGGCTATGCCATCTGGCCTCATACCACTAACGAGGGCCTAGAGGGCTAATAAAGCTCCACGGCTAGACCACATGCCCTTACGAGCCCCTCCTCGCCATCCTCCTTAATAC
>DQYM01000182.1 GCA_011040545.1 Candidatus Bathyarchaeota archaeon
CACCTACTTTCCTGCTTTCTCAGCAGCCTTCTCAAGCACCTCTACGCCAGGTAGCTTCTTGCCCATTAGGTACTCTATGAATGCACCACCAGCGAGGCTTACGAAGGAGAACTTATCAAAGAGCCCAAGCGTCTTTAGCGCAGCTACCGTATCACCACCACCTGCTAGCGAGAAGGCACTTGATTTAGCTACTGCATTGAACACACGCCACGTACCCTCTAAGAACATAGGCTTCTCATACACGCCCATTGGCCCGCTCACGACCACCGACCTAGCATCCTTGACCAGCGATGCGTAGTGCTCGGCTGTTTCAAGGCCAATATCGTAGATTGGATGGTCAACTGGGAGGGCCTTCACGTACACCTCACCCCTATCACCGTAGATCTCGTAAGCCACATCCCTTGGCACCTCTATCTTGCCTGGGAAGGCATCTAGGAGCTCCTTCATGGCATCTACTAGGCCAATTAGGCCCTTCTTCTCAAGCACCTCCTCGCTTGGCCTACCGAGGTCTATGCCCTTTGCCTTCAGGAATAGGTGGCCAACTAGGCCACCAGTTAAGACCTTATCTGCTATATTGTTCTCAAGCACGTAGCGAATTATATCAACGCACTTCTCTGCCTTAGCACCACCGAGCACGAATATACATGGCTTCTCGGGCTTCTCAAGTGCCCTCTCAAGGGAGCGGAGCTCCCGCTCCATGACACGGCCAGCTACGGCTGGTAGGACAGCAGCAAAGCCAACCACTGAGGCATGTGCCCTATGGGCTACGGAGAAGCCATCTAGTACGAATACATCGGCTAGTGGGGCGAGCTCCCTCACAAGCTCTGATTTAGCATGCTCCTCTGGGCTCTTCTTCTTGCGCTCCTCTGGGAAGGTACGTACGTTCTTGAGCACTAGGACCTCACCTGGCTTTAGGGCCTTTATGGCCTCCTTGGCCTCAGGGCCGTAGAGGTCGTGGACGTACTTAACGGGCCTGCCTAGGGCCCTCTCAAGTGCCCTTGCGTGCTTCTCAAGGCTCTCCATGAACTCTGGCTCACCTGGCCTCCCCTGGTGGGCAATTATAACGACCTTAGCGCCCTTCTCCACGAGCTCCTTAATGGTCCTTGCGTGCTCCCTGATGCGTGTATCATCAAGTATCTCCCTGGTCTCTGGATCTATTGGCACGTTGAAGTCTGGGCGCACGATCACCGTCTTGCCAGACACATCTACATCATCTAGCGTGAGGAACTTCACCATGCCCTTCCACCCAGCTCAGAGCTAGGTGGGGTTAAGATAAGCCTTCCGTGCCCAACGCTAGGGCAAGGCTTTTACGCCCCCTCGCTAGTAGAGCCATAGCCGATGATGAGCCCCAGCTTTGGGGAGCGGTGCCCGCTCTCCCAGCTCACTCTGAGGCCCTCAATAGCCTAATGGCCGATTAGAGCCTAAAATGCTAAGGGATAGCCTCTTGGGCCTACACTATTATGCTGGCAGCCCTAGCTATAGCAGGCCACCTCTCCGCAGCCTCCCTAGCTACTGGTCCCCTTATCTCAGAGCCCTTGAGCTGCCCATCCTCAGTTACTAGGACGGCTGCATTATCCTCAAACTGAACCCAGGTGCCATCTGCCCGCCTATACGGCTTCCTCTGCCTTATTATAATGGCCCTCAGGATCTGCTTCTTGAACTCAGGCTTGCCCTTGGTAACTGTTACCACCACCATATCGCCAACGTGGGCAGCTGGGATACGCCTCAAACGGCCCTTGTACCCAACCACCTGTATGAGCTTTAGCTCCCTTGCGCCAGTATTATCAGCGCACCTCAGCCTAGCCCCAACTGGAAGGCCCCTTGATATCTTCGGGACCTGGGCTGCAATCCCCCTGGCCACGAACACCCTAGCTCTAGCCCTTGCCCTTGACATGGCTTAGGGCTAAAGGCCGTGAGCACTGATAAACCTTTCCCAGGCTGAGCTCTAGGTGGGCTGTCCATGCCCAAGCCCCAGGTAGGTGGCCCAGGCCCTGAGGCCCTAGGCACTAGTGCAGTAGCGTTCTCAGCAGCCTCTATGGAGCGCCTTGCGTTCTCCGTTGCATTTATGTATGCAGATTGGGCTGCCCTGCCCCAATCCCCCATGTACCTGCCCTTGTCCCTCCAGCCATCGGTGGCGTTGTATATCTGGTCAAAATCACTTCGCTTAACGAACCAGCTCACGGCCGTGAAGTTCGCCCAGGCGTAGTTGAAGTAGCGGGTGGCATTCTCATTTGCCTCCCTTGTTTCATTGGCCCTCTTTATCCACCACCAGGCGTCCCTTAGCGTGCCCTCAACACCAGGTCGGCCATGTGGTTGAACGAGCCAAACCGTCATGTAATC
>DQYM01000202.1 GCA_011040545.1 Candidatus Bathyarchaeota archaeon
TACAGGTTCGCTAACCGCATACCGCTCCTCTACGATGAGGCAAGCGATGTTTCCCGCAAGATAATAGATGAGCTGAACTGGCGCCGATATAGGGTTACGCCCGACATGCCAGTAGCCATTGTAGTCCACATCTGCTCAACTCGTGTCCCATACAAGACCGTTGGCAAGGAGTTCATAGCGGATAGGCCTGAGGTCCGCCATGAGATAACACAGGCCATAAGGGAGGTAGCCCGCAAGCTACAGCTCTACCTGGCCAGGAAGGAGCGGAAGAAAGCTGTTATGAGGCGGTACAGCACGTTCGCCAAGTACCTACCCATGATAGCTGAGTTCTCAGCAAGGCTAGCTGGTAGGCCAGTGCCGAACGTGAAGCCTCTCCTTGAGAAGGTAAGGGCATCTAGCTTAGGCGAGGGCGAGGGCACGGGGGAGCCTGCTGATAGCTAGGAAGGCCTCCTCCAGCTTGCCTTATCCTCTCGGCGACCTTCTACTGGAACTTCACCCTATCTAGCAGGTGCTCAAGGGGTATGAAGCCATCTGCCTTCCTCTTTAGCTCAGCACCTGTTGCATGTGAGAACATAGCGACCTCTACCTTCTTGCCACGAGCTTGAACTGCCTCAATAGCCCTAACGAAATCCGTATCACCACTAACTAGCACGGCTGTGTCATAGGCATTGTTAAAGGCTAGTACGAGCATATCCGTAACGAGGGCTACATCAGCTCCCTTTTCAACCCAGATGACCTTGTGCTTCCCCTCTTCCTCAACATATCTACGATGCTTTGGTATCCTCATGATGCGGAAGTTACTTCCTTCTTCAAGCGTTCTAGCAAAGCTCTCCATCTTCTTCACGTCGTCCTCGTTCTCTGGATTATAGGTTATGTACATATAGGTCCTTATGAGAGTACGGCCTCTTGCCAGCTCCTTCACCAACTTGAAGTAATCTATCTTTATGCCGAGCTTCCTCAGCATGTTGTAGAGGTTAGGGCCATCAATGAATATCATGATCCTCTCCTGCCTGCGGATAAGGGTCTCAATTGCCCTTACAATCTGCGTTTCTGCTGAACCCCCGCTTCTCCCCAATAGCAGCACCTAGCGAGCCCAGGCAACCTTCTTATAAACTTAACATTTCATAGTCAGCCCCCTCCTGCTAGCTGCCTCTAGCATGCCATGCCAGCTTAATAAGGCCCTAGCCATAACGGCCCTAGGTGGCTATCCTTGGCGAGCGAGGGGAGCCCTACGAAGCGTGAGAAGGTCCTTAGGGCCCTTGAGGAGCTCGGCAGGCGCTTAGTAGAGCAAATTGAGGCTGGCCAGTTCCCAAGCATTGAGCTACCGAGTCGCTCAACCACCAACATACGCTACGACCCAGAGCTACGCCAGTACGTGCTAGGCGATAAGCGTGTTAGGAGGACGGCAGCTAACATAAGGCACCTAAGGCCACTCATGCACCTCGTGTGGGCAGCCTACTTCTCCCACGAGCTCGTCCGCTCCTGGAAGACGACCACGCTAAGGGATGTGTACTACTCAGCACAAGCTTATGGCTTTGCATTTAAGGATCAGCAGGAATCAAACAACATAGTCGTGGACCTTGAGAGCGTGATCGGCTTCCCACGTGAGGACTTCAACATATTCCCAGAGGAGCGCTCCTCCGTCTTCGGCGACCTAACGGTTGAGTACACGGTGCCAGGCTACGAGGGCAAGCGCCTCAACCTGACCTCACACCCAGATGGCATGATGATTGGGCCAGCCCTCGCTAATGCGAAGTTCGTGGATGTAAGGGCGGATAAGGTAATAGCCATAGAGAAGGGTGGCCTATTCACACGCTTCATAGAGGAGCGTGTCCACGAGCGCTACAACGCCATACTCATACACACGGCTGGCCAGGCGCCCAGGGCCACAAGGTACTTCATAAGGCGTCTCCACGAGGAGCTTGGCCTGGACGTGTACATACTGACGGACGGCGACCCCTGGGGCATGCACATAGCCATGGTAATAATCTCGGGCTCAGCTGAGGCAGCCCACCTAAGGGGCCTAACGACGCCAGATGCTAAGTGGATAGGCGTCTGGGCCACGGACATAGTGAAGTACAAGCTGCCGAGCGACCCCCTCACGGACATAGACATAAAGCGCCTCCACGAGCTCGAGAGGGACCCGAGGTACTCGGGCGAGCTCTGGCAGAGGGAGATAAGGGCATTCCTGAAGCACAAGCGTAAGTCAGAGCTTGAGGCCTTCAGCCGCTACGGCCTGACCTACATCGTGGATGAGTACCTACCAGATAAGCTAGGCGAGTAAGGCAGCGGGTAAGGCCATTTCAGCATGTAGGGGCA
>DQYM01000240.1 GCA_011040545.1 Candidatus Bathyarchaeota archaeon
ACTACCTTTATGAGGCCAACCGTGGTTAGGGCTAGGAGCGTGAAGGTAAGCAGGTCGTAGGCCCATACCCTCAGGCCCGTTAGGCGGGCGAACTCCCTATCTATGCCCACGTAGACCTGCTCCCTGTACGTCAGCAGCGTAGTTAAAACGGTTATGGCTGCTACTGAGAGGGCGAAGATGGCCTCCTCCTTGCTGGCCAGCAGTGGGTCGCCAACTATTATGGCCCATAGCTCTACCTCAACTGGGAAGCGTGTTAGCACGTAGTATATGGCTAGGACGCTTGCTGAGGCTGTTGCAGCCACGAAGACAGCAGTTGCCGTATCTGGCTCTACGCCCCTGTATATCAAGTAGCCAACTGCATACATCAGGACCAGGCCAACGATGAGTGCCCAGCCTTGCTCGCTTAGGAGGCCCGTTATGGCCGTGAGTGGGAGGGCTAGCACGGCAGCTAGGAGTGCTGAGTGGGCAGAGGCACCTGCTAGGAAGTAGAGCCTCCTAGCAGCCACGATAGAGCTTAGGAAGCCGTAGGCAAGGGCTGCAGATACCATGACGGCTACCCACCTGGCGTTCACGTAGAAGGCCATGAGGGCAGTTGCGAGGGCTAGCACGGCTGGCGTGAGGAGCCTAATGGCCTTAAGTAGGTAGGAGCCCCTGTTGGCCACTATCTCACCTCCCTAGACAGGATAACCGTGAGGGCCACGAGCACGAGCAGGGTGCTAGCCAAGGCCAAGCCGACCTTAGCATCCCATGCCCCAGGGCTCCCTGGGGCGGGTGGGTGGAGGCCCGATGCCCTTTCTGCTACCTGCTCTAGCTTCTCAAGCGTTCCCCTTGGGCTAAGCGGTGATGGCACGTATAGTATTGGCAGGCCATGCTCAGTAGCTAGCTCCCTTAGCTGCCTAGATGCGCTTGGCGTTGCTGGCTCGCACACTACGGCCAGACAGACCTTGCCACTTGAGATGGCCTCCTCTATGCGTAGTAGGTCGCCAGGAGTAGCTGGGACGCCATGTTCTTTTACAAGCAGGAAGCGTATATCTATGCCAAGCCAGCTAACAGCATACTGAGTGAAAGGTAGGTCAGCAACGGCTGCTAGATCTAGCCTTGGAGCCCTATCTAAGAGCGAGTCTATGGTTCCTACTGTGGCCTCAGCTTTAGATAAATAGCTATCCTGCTTCCCTGGCCTAAGCTCGGCCATTAGGCTTGCTAGGTAGGTTATGAAGACCTTGTAGTTCCCTGGGTCGTATATGGGCATGTGGTAGTTAGGCTGGCCCGTGGCTGGGTTCTCCATTATCCTTATGCCAGGGATGCGTGGGATCTCAACTAAGATGCCGCTTATCTCCCCCCTATCGTGTAGCTCCCTTATCTCCATCTCAAATGGGGTGTGGGCTGTTGAAACTATGATGTCTGCTCCCTTCAGGAGCTCAATATCGTCTGGCGTAAGCTGGTACTCATGTGGATCCATGCCAGGCGGGGCTAGGGCTACGACCTCATCATCCCCTAGGGCTAGGAGCTCTACATCACATGCTATATTTGGGAAGCTAACCACGATTAATAGGCCACCCTCGCCTTGGGCTTCTTGCCCTAGGGGCTGGAGGACAAACGCCAGGGCCATCGCCATCAGAAGGCCAGATGCTAATATCCGCATCGCCATCCGAGGGCGGATAGGCATCTTATAAGCCTTAAATGCTCCATAGCCCACGGGCCATAGGGATGGCCGTGCAGGTTGAGCTGATCGCTGAGGACCTAACGGTTGGCTACGATGGAGAGGCCATAATAGATGGCTTTAGCTCTAGCTTCAGGGGCCCTGGCCTAGTCCAAGTGCTAGGGCCAAATGGCTCAGGCAAGACAACACTGCTTAGGGCCCTGCTGGGCATTCTAAGGCCATTTAAGGGCCGTATCCTGGTGAACGGCGAGGATGTTACGGGCAGGCCTGAGAAAGCAGGTGCCTTCATGGGTTACGTGCCCCAGTACTTCGTGCCAGAGCAGCACTACCCCATGACAGCCTGGGAGCTCGTGATGAACTCATGCTTCCTACATGTCAGGAGGTGGCCAAGGCTTGGGCTAGGCAAGCGGTGTAGGCAGCTGGCCAAGAGGGCACTTGAGGTCGTTGATCTAGCCCCTGAGGAATGGCATAAGGGCTTCTGGGAGCTATCTGGTGGCCAGAGGCAAAGGGTGCTTATAGCTAGGGCATTAGTCCACGATCCACCTATATTAGTTATGGATGAGCCCCTATCGGCTGTAGATCCACAAGGGCGTGTTGAACTAGCTAGGTACATCGGCTCGCTAGCTAGCTCAAAGCTGGTTATCGTTACTAGCCATG
>DQYM01000187.1 GCA_011040545.1 Candidatus Bathyarchaeota archaeon
CTCCCGAAGCCGACCACAAGGCACCTCAAGGTTCGGCCAACGAACCTCAGGTTCCTCTCAAGCCCAATCCTAAGTGCTAGGGAGCTCACCAGCCTTGAGCGCCTCTTCTTCTCTGGCTCTGGCACCTGGCCTGGCATGGAGGCAGCCTTCGTATGTGGCCTTGGCGTGAAGCGAGCTACATGGACCTTATCTGGCCTGGCACGCTCTATTAGGGCTAGGGTGCGCTTGAAGGCCTCCTCATCCTCGCCTGGTAGGCCAACCATGATGTCGGTTGCTAGCGAGAGGTCTGGGAAGCGCTTCCTAAAGGCCTCCACGACCTCTAGGAAATCAGATACCGTGTATTTCCTCCTCATGGCCTTCAAGAGGCCATCATCACCAGTTTGAACGGGTAGGTGGAGGAACTTGTAGATCTTTGGATCCTCATAGGCATCTAGCAGCTCATCTAGGATGGCTAGGGCAGCATTTGGGTTCATCATGCCGACCCTGACCATGAACTCACCCTTGATGGCGCATACCGACCTCAGCAGCTCGGCTAGGTTCGTGCCTATATCAAGCCCGTAGACGCCCGTGTCCTGGGCCGTGAGCCTTACCTCCCTTGCCCCACGCCTAACGGCCTCCTCAACTGCCCTTACTATGGCCTCTGGCCTATACGACCTAAGTGGCCCCCTAGCAACACGCACTATGCAGTAGGCACAGGAGCCAAGGCAGCCCTCAGCTATGGGTATTGTTATTACAACGCCATTCACTAGCCTTGGTAGGCACTGCCTTGGCCTGCTATCCAGTATGTAGATTGGCTCCTTGGCCTCAACTACCTCGCAGATGGCCTCTACCGCCCTAGCTGAAATCATGCTTACCTCCCTTGAGATCTTATAAATCACGCCTGGCTGGGCAGCTGGGAGGCAGCCAGCTACTACGAGCTTCTTGCCATAACGCATGAGCTCCCTCAGGCGCCTCACCATGCGCCTCTCGGTATCGGTCCTAACGGTGCATGTATTGAGCACTATGACATCTGCATCCTCAGGCCTCCCCACGATGGTGTGGCCTGCCCTGGCCAGCAGCTCGGCCATTAGGTGCCCATCTGCTATGTTCATAGCACAGCCGTAGCTCTCTATGTATACCCTCATCTAGCTACATGGCCTTCTAGCCCGCTTTTAAGCTTACTAAGCGCTTGGCTACTCCTCTCACAAGCCCATGCTAAGCCCTTAATGCATTTTCATGGGGCTGCGGAAGGCAACCCCTCATGCCTTATGTAGGCCATCTACGTGGGCCTCAGCTGGCGTGCTGGCCATCTCAGCCTGCTACACGCTCGCCTAAAGGCCCTTGGTGCCCGCTGCCCACACCTTGTAATAGCACGAGCCATAGCCCCAGAAGCCCGCTTAAAGGCAGTAGGTCCGCCCTGTGTTTTAGGCCTATGTCTGCCCTAACATGCCCCTTCAAAAGGCCCAGTTGGGGCCTCAGCATAGGTGCTGAGGGTGAGACTCATCACGCTCTACCTACCTGAGAGCTACCTGAGGGCGCTGGACGAGCTGGTGGAGAAGCGCTACTACCCAAGCAGGGCGGAGGCCATTAGGGTGGCCATAAGGGACCTACTTAACAAGGAGTTCTGGGGTAGGGAGGACATAGAGGGGGCCAGGGACTTCAAAGAGCATGAGCCCACTTCTTGATGAGGCACCTAAGGCCAACCCTGCTTCCAAGTGGCTTCGTTCGCCCTTTCCTTATAGCCCTAATTGCATCATTTATTTCGCTTTCTGCTTCTACAAGCGTGTAAGCTGCTCCTATTGCCTCTGGGACATGAGCATCGCTTCCACCCGTCATGGGCTTGCGTAGGCTTAGCGCTAGCCTCCTAGCCATCCTGCAGGAGAACTCAAAGAGCAGATCCTTTGCATTCACGACTTCTATGGCATCTACACGCTTAAGCTCAGAAGGGCTCCACTTCCTTGGGGCGAGTAGTGAATAGGGATGTGCTAGCACGGTAATGGCATCTGCATCAATAGCTGCATCAATTACTTCACCTAGACTATCAGATGGCCTTATGGGCTCTGTTGGACAGAGGACCAGGATATGGCCCCCACGTGTTTCAATCTCCATGCCTGGCAGCACGAGCAGGCCATATCGGCTAGCTAACCTCTCTGCCTTCCTCGCACCAGCTAGGGTGTTGTGATCGGTTATGGCAAGGCCATCTAGGCCAGCCCGCCTCGCCCAGAGGATTGCCTCCCTTGGCCTTATCGTGGCATCTAAGGAATACACGGTGTGGACGTGTAGATCTAGCTTGAGCATCTAGCCCTCAGCTCCTCAAGGGCCTTCTTAA
>DQYM01000108.1 GCA_011040545.1 Candidatus Bathyarchaeota archaeon
GCACGAGCCAACATTCAGGCAGGTGGTGGCTGAGGCAGGCCTGAACCCGTATCTATTTGAGATGGCTAACATCCGAGAGCACTGCTCATGGTGCCACTCGCACGAGCCAGAGAAGGCAACTGAAAAGGCCAAGGACCTAGTCCGCATGGCAGTAGCCAAGGCAAGGCTGCTTAGGCCACTTGAGCCAATAAAGGTGCCAGTTACGAAGAGGGCGCTCGTGATTGGCGGTGGAATAGCTGGCATAAACGCAGCCCTAGATCTAGCTAACCTTGGCTTTGAGGTCTACTTAGTTGAGCGCTCGCCTTCAATTGGTGGCCACATGGCTCAGCTTGATAAGACTTTCCCGACGTTGGATTGCTCTGCATGTATTCTAACGCCCAAGATGGTTGATGTAGCAAGGCACCCTAACATAAGGCTACTGACTTACTCGGAAGTTCTAGGCATGGAGGGCTACATAGGCAACTACAAGGTCCGCATACTGAAGAAGCCCCGCTACGTTGATGAGTCCAAGTGCACTGGCTGTGGTGAATGTGCTAAGCACTGCCCAGTTGAGGTGCCAAGTGAATTTGACATGGGGCTAGGGCCGAGGAAGGCCATATACATACCCTTCCCACAGGCCGTCCCGCTCAAGTACACAATTGACTACGAGCACTGCATTAGGTGCGAGCTCTGCTCAAGGGCCTGCCAGGCAGGTGCCATAGATTTTAGCCAGGAGCCAGAGGAGATAGAATTAGAAGTTGGCGTTATAGTAGTTGCCATAGGATTTGACATCTACCTACCTGAGGACATGCCTGAGTTCGGCTATGGTCGCTACTCAAACGTCATAACTGGCCTTGAGCTTGAGCGCCTGCTGAACGCAGCTGGCCCGACCAGCGGTGCCCTGATGAGGCCATCAGATGGGAAGGAGCCAAAGCGTGTGGTGTTCATACAGTGCGTGGGCTCAAGGGGGACTGGCAGGTTCATATACTGCTCTGGCTTCTGCTGTATGTACAGCATAAAGCAGGCCGTCCTGCTAAAGGAGCGCATAGAGGGCATAGATGTGGTAATCCTATACACGGACATGAGGACCAACTTCAAGGGCTACGAGGAGTTCTACAGGCGTGCTAAGGAGCTTGGCGTTAAGTTCATTCGTGTAGACCTGCAGGGGAGGCGTATAGAAGAGGACCCTGAAACTGGCGACCTAATTGTAAGGGCTAGGACTGAGGGCAGGAGGGAGGTTGAGCTAAGGGCTGACCTCGTGGTCCTAGCTACAACGGCCATACCTAGGCCAGGGGCCCATGAGCTAGCTCGCAAGCTGAACATACCACTTGGCCCTAATGGCTTCTTCATGGAGGCGCATCCAAAGCTAAGGCCAGTTGATACAGCTATGGATGGCATATTCCTTGCTGGTGCCTGCCAGGGCCTAAAGGACATACCTTATAGCGTTAGCCAAGGCAGTGCAGCTGCAGCTAGGGCAGCCACCATCCTCACTAAGGATGAGGTTGAGTCAGAGGCCATAACTGCTGTTGTAGATGAGAGCAAGTGCATAGGCTGTGGCCTCTGCGTTGAGATATGCCCATTTGGTGCTCCAGTGCTTGAGGCACGGAAGGCGAGGATAAGGGAGGTCATGTGCAAGGGCTGTGGGACATGTGCAGCCTCCTGCCCACGTGGTGCCATAAGCATGAGGCACTTCAAGGATGAGCAGATAATGGCTCAGTTAAAGGCCCTGCTCATGGCTAGGTGAGGCCAAGGCTTTTACCGCCCCCTCACGCCAGCGATGATGCAAAGGGGAAGATAGATGCTTAGGCTGAGCTAGGGGTGGTGGCATGGGGGAGAAAGGGCAGGGGAAGAAGGAAGAGCCCCGCATCGGCGTGTTCGTATGCCACTGTGGCCTAAATATAGCAGGTGTAGTAGATGTTGAAGCCGTAACAGAGTACGCAAGAACGCTGCCAAACGTAGTTTACGCAGAGCACAACCGCTACATGTGTGCTGATCCTGGCCAGAGGCTGATAAAGGAAGCCATAAGGAAATACAACCTAAACCGAGTGGTCGTAGCTGCTTGCTCTCCAAGGCTCCACGAGCCGACCTTCAGGCGTTGCGTAGCTGAGGCAGGCCTGAACCCATATCTATTTGAAATGGCTAACATTCGTGAGCAGTGTTCCTGGTGCCACCCACATGAGCCAGAGAAGGCTACTGAAAAGGCCAAGGATATAGTTCGTATTGCCGTTGCAAAAGCACGCTTCCTAGCCCCCCTTGAGCCCATCAAGGTGCCAGTTACGAAGAAGGCCCTCGTTATTGGTGGTGGAATAGCTGGCATAAAC
>DQYM01000011.1 GCA_011040545.1 Candidatus Bathyarchaeota archaeon
AACCGTATCCGATTACATAGCAGAGGCCAGGGAGTACAGGGAGGAGCTCATAGAGCACGATATATACATATACGAGGAGGAGAGCATGGTCTTCTTGGGCACGGAAGCTAGCTTTGAGCAGTTGGTAGGCCTTATCAATGCCATAGGGTACTACATGCTCATAGCCTTCATAGCCCTAAGCCTAGGTGGCGTGATCGCTGCAGCAATATACATATGGAGGAGTAGGAGGATGAAAAGGAGAGGGAGTAGTTTACACAGCGCCGTACTCCTTGTACCACTCGTAGTATAGCCTTATGGCACTAGGCCTTACGCTAGGCCTCCTACGCCTTATGGCGTTTATGAAGTCGCTCCTACACACTGGCCTAGGCTTAGTCCCTGGCTTAAGCGCCTTCCCACTCTCAAATAGCTCTCTAACGGTGATGTAGTAGGCATCAAGGCATATGTCCTTTATATCATTGCCCGTGTAGTCCTTAGTCATGTGGGCTAGCTCATCAAACCTAACGTCCTCAGCTAGCCTAATGCCCCTCGTGTACAGCTTGAATAGGGCGATCCTAGCTTCAAAGTCAGGTGGTGGCACGAGGACACGCTTCTGGAACCTCCTTATGAATGGCCAATCAAGGTTCCAGGGCTTATTAGTAGCCCCAATTACGTAAACGTGAAGCTTCCTAGTCTTATCCATTATGCCATCCATCTCCCTCTGGAACTGGCGCCTAACCCTTACCTCACCACCGACCTCCGTGTTGAAGGTGCCGAAGAGGGCATCTACCTCATCTATAAATATTATAACTGGCCTCCCTGCCCCAGCTACCTCCCTAGCCCTCTTGAATAGCTTAGCTACGTTCTTCTCTGCTTCCCCAAGCCACTTGCTCATTATATCTGCACCAGAGACTTCTATGAACTCAGCATCAATCTGGTGGGCTGTTGCACAAGCCAGCAGCGTCTTGCCACAGCCAGGTGGCCCGAAGAGGAGAATGCCCCTTGGCCAGCCGTGTGGGAATAGATCTGGCCTCTTCACTGGGTATATTATGGCCTCCTTTATGGCCCTCTTAGCTTCCTCAAGATCAACTATATCATCCCATGATATCGTAGGCCCTTCCTTAAGCTCCCCAGGCCCCTCGGTTGGGCGAGGCTTGCCCACGCCTATACGACCAGTGCCAACTGGCCTACTGGGCTCCTCTACCTTAACCTCAAGGTTAATTGGCTCCTTTATCTGCTTGAGCTCTTCAACACGCCTCTTGTAGTCCATTAGGCGTCGCCTGTACAGCCTAGATAAGCTAGATGAGGGGTTCATGGATATGAGGTGCTCAAGGACACGCATGGCCTTCATGTACATGAGGATGGCTTCATCTACCCTACCCTGCCTATCAAACCGAACGGCCCTAGAGGCGTAGGAGGCAGCTATCCTCTCTAGGTCCTTGGTCAACATGATCCCTACCTCTTGCTGAGCTTAATCCTACCACTACTAGCAAGCCTATCTAAGGAGCTACGGACATCACTGATGGTTAAGCCGAGCTCCTTAGCGCAATCCACGATGTTTAGCTTGCCCCCTGACCTCCTTAGGTAGTCCAAGACCATCTCATCTATATCCTCCTGGCTCATGCCCTGAGGGCCGTTAGCTGAGAGGGAGATGGAGATTGGCTCTTGGACAGCAGGGGCCTGCCCTTCAGCTAGGGGGGTCGTTAGCCCTGGTGGAGTTGGTAGTATTTCCTCTATGTTGGCTTCAGTTAGGAAGGCATCTTTAACCTGCTTGAATACCTCAGCAGATGAGGAGAACAGTGATTCCTCAAGGGCCTTAACGCTCCCCAGGATCTCCTCGGGGTTTAAGCTATCTATGATAGATGAGGCCATGTCCTGGAACTCCCTTAAGTCCTCCGTTAGCCATGGCAAGAGGGACCTAAGCCTCTTAGCTGCCTCCCTTAGCTCCTCAAGGGACGGGCTTATATCATGCCACACCAGGATTATCTCCCTGTAGCACACCAGCTTTACCTTCATCTCAAGCGTGTAGGCAGCATATGCCTTACAGACCCTTAAGGATGCCCTTATGCTAGCTACGTAGCTAGCATAGGCATGGGCATCTGCTAGCTTATGCCTCCTAAGGGCCTCCTTACATAGATTGATGTACTTCTTCTCCTCGTTCTCTAGGTTAAGTATTCGCCTAGCTAACTTATTCTCTATTCTAGTTAGGGATACAATAGCCATGTTAAGGGCCTTAAGGTCCTCCTGGGTTATCCTCGGTGCCTTCCTCGACCTCAACGCTTATCGGCTCCTCCTTGACCACACC
>DQYM01000219.1 GCA_011040545.1 Candidatus Bathyarchaeota archaeon
ATAAGGCCCCTCTGCCCTCAGCGCCATTTCCCTTACCCGACAACTTCAGGCCCCTCTTAGTCCCCTCCCACGTCTAAGGACCTTAAAAGGCTATTGTTCACCTAGCCTGATGACCCTCTTGCCCCTCCTGCTCGGTATTATCTTAAGCTTCGCCCCCTGGAATTCACGCTTCAGCTCAGCCCCACTGAACAAGCGATCTAGGAAGATAGCTAGGGCAGCTACCTCTGAGTGGGGCTGGTGCCCTATGGCCACGTTCAGGTCGGCTAGCTCGTAGACAACACGGGGGACCTTCTCTGAGCCCACCACGACCAGCACTGGCCTATCCCTTGGCACCTCGCTTAGGCAATCATCTATGTGTAGGCCGTACATGGTTAGGTGGCAGATGAAGCCACCTCCCTCCTTCCACCGCCTCATGAAGGCAAGCCAGTTGGGCTCGTACCTGACCTCAAAGGGGCCTCCCCAGCGAGCTACTACATCCCTTACCTTCTCCTCCATCTTTGGATCCTCATCGCCAGAGTAGAAGACGCCCCTTGCGCCAAAGGCCCTAGCCGTTAGCATCACGTGCGTTGTTATACGCTTGTCCCTCTCACGCCTATGGCTTAGCCTCAGCACGTAGATGCCTGGCTCAGGCAAGGCCCCTCTGCCAGTTGGCCACGTGGCACTAGCTCTTAAGGGTTAAATTAGACCTCATGACGCCAGTGTAGGGGCTTGCGCTTGATACCACTTGAAGAGGATGTGCTTGAGTTCATCGCCTGGGTCATAGGTGGTGATGAGGCAGTTAGGGTAATCCGTGTCCTAGGCGAGAAGGAGATGTCAGATGAGGAGATAGCTAGGAAGGCCAATTTAAAAGAAGATGTAGCAAGGAGGGCCTTGTACAACCTCTACCAGGGCCTGCTAGTGAGGATGAGACGTGAGAGGGATGAGGAAACTGGTCGCTACAAGTTCTTCTGGAGCCTGAACCTAGATCAGGTAGAGGCCATAGTTAGGGATTGGAAGAGGAAGATACTGAAGAAGCTAGAGGCCATGCTAGAGCACGAGCAGAACAACCAGTTCTTCTTCTGCGGGACGCCTGGCTGTAGGCGCTATACTTTTGATGAGGCCTATGAGCATATGTTCAGGTGCCCAAGGTGCGGTAGGCCCCTGGAGTTCTATGATAACTCCAAGGAGATAAAAGCCCTTAAGGCCAAGATAAAGCAGATAAAAGCAGAGCTAGAGGCCTAGGGGCGTGCTGGCCCTGGCTGGGCACCTGCCTAGCAGGGAAGAAGCAATTCGCATTTTGAGGTCCGTTGGCTGCCCTGATAACGTAATTAGGCACTGCCTAAGGGTAGCTAAGCTAGCCACTAGGATTGCTAGGGCCTGCCTTCGGGCTGGCCTAAGCGTGGACCTAGCCCTGGTGGAGGCTGGTGCCCTCCTCCACGACATGGGTAGGGCCAGGGTAAGGGGCATCTACCATGCCTTCGTTGGCGCTGAGATGGCCCGTGAGCTAGGCCTTGATGAGCGCTTAGTTAGGCTAATCGCAAGGCACACGGGTGGCGTTAGGCCAAGCGTGGCGGAGGAGATGGGCTGGCCACCTGGTGAGTATGCTCCAGAAACGCTTGAGGAGAAGATAGTAGCTTACGCAGATAAGCTGGTTGAGGGGAGGCGCATCCTTCCCTTTGAGGAGGCCCTAGCGAGGCTTAAGGAGGAGCTTGGCCCAGGGCACCCAGCCATCAGGAACCTAGCTAGGATACACGAGGAGTTCAAGCCCATAATGGGTGGCGAGCTTGAGACAGCTAGTAGTCCTTGAGAAGATCTACGGCCCATATAGGCCAGAGGACTTCACGCCAGCCTTCCTAAGCCTCCTATCTGGCCTAGCTGTAAGCGCTAAGGTAGTTGGGACGGCTGGCAGGGGCTGGCTCGTCCTTGAGCTATCAGGTGAGGATGAGGAGGTAGCTGCTAGGCTCCTAGAAGAGGAAATCGGCCTTGCCCCAGAGGAGCCAAGCAGGCTATCTAAGTTCTCAGTAGTAAGGGGCAGGATCCTAACCCCAGCCAATAACGGCCTGCTACTAGATATAGGTGCCTTTAGGCCAGTAAACCTAGATGCCTTCTTAAGCCTAGATGTGCTTAGGTCCCAGCTAGCGGATGGGCTAGAGCTTAGCCTTGAGGATCTCTCTAGGCTCTTCTGCCTGCTTCCAAACCTACCGCTTGAGGTCAAGTTGGTAGAGGACCCCAGCCCCCCAGGGCCAATTGGGGTGGAGCTCTCCGAGGCGCAGGTGAGGTGCCTTGAGGAA